>CAYTJC010000102.1:0-6624 GCA_964437875.1 uncultured Dysgonomonadaceae bacterium | reverse complement strand
AGTTGTAGCATGGTATGACAACGAGTGGGGTTATTCAAACAAAGTTGTAGAACTTATTGAACACATGGCTAAAGTGAATGGTTAATTAACACACCGTTCTCTTATACATATATTATAAGCAAAAACGTTCTCGAGCAATCGGGAACGTTTTTTTTGTTTTTAATAAACCGAGTTGCATACAAGTCTCTCTTTGGGTCACATGCAAAACTATGTGTTTAACTTAAGCTTTCTGTTAAGCCAGGAAAATAACAGGTCGCACCTGACGGAGCTCTTGTTGGTGTTGATATTGACGTACTACAGACAGGTGGCACAAAGATAGGAGCGAAAATGATCCTTATTAGACTATCATTTCATACTATAAAGACCTTGGAATATAATATGACTACATCATATTTATAATAACAAATAGTTCTTGAAATAGTATAGGAACATGCACTCCGTATGAGTCGGACTGTTTGTAGTAAACATATACTACTCCACATCAAGCTCCGTTAGGAGTGGCCTGTAAATTGATTGTAGGAAAACAGTTTAATTAATTAGAACTGTAAAATATAAAAGCAAACACACAGTTTTGCAGGTGAACCCTCTTTCGCATTTTCCCCTTTTCGTGTTGCTTATTGAAACTCTATCTGCAAAACCCTCATCGTCATCATCATCTTCCATTGATTCATCTATGAATAAAGCCTGTTAATCTATTTTATTTTGTATTGGTGAGAATGAAATGTACTTTTGTATTTAATAAGAAAACCACCAGAAGTTCGATAGAACAATAGCTTAAAAATAACCACTAGATATATAATGAAAAGAGTCTTTTTAATTTTAACCCTAATCTTTATATTTGCAACCTTTGCATATTCACAAGTTCAAACAGAACTTGGCTCTATATCGGGTAAACTCATGGATGAGGAAACTGAAGAGCCTATTTCTCAAGCCAACATTCGAATTTTAGCACAAAAAGACAGCACGTATGTGACAGGAAAAGCCTCTGAAACAAATGGTTCTTTTTCCATTCCTCTCAGTAATGGTGATTACATAGTTCAGATATCATATATTGGGTATGGAGATGTCTTTAAAGACACTACGGTTACTGCAAGAAGGCAACACATAAAACTAGGTACCATATTGCTGACGGATGATGGCATTCTATTGTCTGACGCACTTATTACTGCAAAGGCTCCCGAGATAGTTATTAGGGGCGATACAGTAGAGTATAATGCCGACTCATACAAAGTGACTGAAAGTGCAGTGATTGAGGATTTGTTGAAAAAAATGCCAGGAGTTGAGATAGATAAAGATGGCAAGATTACAATAAACGGCAAGGAGATAAAAAAGATGCTGGTGGACGGGAAAGAGTTTTTTAGTGACGACCCCAAAGTAGCTTCTAAAAACTTGCCTGCCAAAATGGTGGATAAGCTACAAGTACTTGATAGAAGAACAGATATGTCTATGATGACGGGGTTTGATGATGGTGATGAAGAAACTATTGTGAACTTAGTGGTGAAACCTGGAATGAAAAAAGGGATATTTGGAAATGCATTTGCAGGATATGGAAGCCAAGACAGATATGAAGCCAATGCAATGGTAAACTATATGCGAGATGGCGATCAATTGACTTTTCTGGGCGGACTAAACAATACAAACAATGCGGGTTTCACTGATTTGGGCTCAGCTATGGGTGGCGGCGGTGGACGCGGAGGAATGGGAGGAAGCAGTGGAATAACCAAGTCTGCCAATGCGGGAGTGAATTTCAACAAACATTTCTCGGAAAAACTAACCATTGGCGGAAATGTCAGATACGGTGATAGTAACACTGATAATAGATCAAGTGCTTATACTCAAAACTTAATGAGTTCGGGAAATACCTTTGAAAGTCAAGCCAACAGATCAAACAACTACAACCAAAACATTAACATGGACCTCCGGATGGAGTGGAAACTCGACTCATTGACTAGGATTATATTCAGACCCAATGCTTCAATTTCGAGTAACAATAGTAGAAGTACAGGTAGTTTTTCGACCATCAATGCTGAAGGAGATACTATCAATCATGGAAATTCTGACTACTACTCCACGGGAGATAGCAAAAATATAGGAGGTACACTGGAAGGAAGCCGAACGCTTGGCAAAAAAGGAAGGGTGCTGAGTGTAAGTATTGGTGGTGGTATAAATGACTCTGATAATATTGGGGAAAACCTTTCGAACACTTTCTACAACGGTAAACGAAAAGACGATATTATAGACCAACTTATAATGAACACAAGCAGTAGCAAGAACATGCGTTTATATGCATCGTATGTGGAGCCACTGGGTAAAGATAATTTCTTTCAAGTAGCATATAGTTACAGATTCAACAATTCTGAATCGGACAGAGATACTAGAACACAAGATGATAACGGCGAGTACAATGTATTGGACACTGCCTATAGCAAAAGATTGGAAAATGATTTTCACAATCAAAATTTGGAAATCAATTATAGAGCTTCGAAAGAAAAATATAACTACATGCTAGGTGTGAGCATGCAGCCCTCTAAGTCTGAAAGTAGAACATATAGAGTGGACTCGCTAATAAATGATGTCTCTCAGAATGTTATAAACTTTTCTCCGATGGCACAGTTCAACTATTTGTGGAGCAAACAGACCAATGTTCGTCTCAACTATGATGGTAGTACCAATCAACCATCGGTAAGTCAATTATCGTCCGTTGTAGATATTTCAGACCCATTGAATATTTCTTATGGTAATCCTGATTTAAAGCCTTCTTTCAATCACAGATTTGGTCTACGATTCAATAACTTCGATTATGAGAAAAACAGAACCTATATGTTTTCAACCAATGCAGGATTTACGGTGAATGATATTGTTTCGTATAGAGTAACAGATCAGGAAACGGGAAAAAAAGAATCTACTTATCAGAACGTGAATGGAAATTGGAATGTGAGTGGAAGATTTATGACCAATCAGCCATTTCGCAATATCAAATTCTCTCTATTCTCAATGACTTCTACGAATTACAACAATTCTAATGGATTCTCCAACGGAGAAAAGAATACAAGTAAAAGATTGAATATAAGTGAACGATTGGGGCTCAACTACCGTTCAGAACTATTGGATATGTCACTGACGGGAAATGTGTCATATAACAAAGCTGACAACACATTGTCGGGACAGCAAGATCAAGAATATTTCAATTATGGTGGTGGTGCGCAAACCACCATCTACTTGCCACTAGACTTTGTGATTGAAAGCGACATCAATTATTCTACCAACTCGGGGTATTCGGATGGGTTTGAGCAAAAAGAATTGTTGTGGAATGCAGGAATATCAAAACAGATATTCAAGCAAAAGAATGGAACTTTAAGATTCAAAATATATGATATTTTGAAACAGAAGAGTGATGTAAATCGAACCATTACTTCTAACTATATTAGCGATAGAACTACCAATACGCTCACTAGCTACTTTATGTTTCACTTTGTATATCGTTTCAACATCTTCAAAGGTGGAAGTTCTTCTTCTGGCGAAGGTAGAGAAAGACGTAGACCAGGAAGCGGTAGAGGAATGGGCGGAGGCCGTGGACGCTTTTAAACTTATTTACTGAGATTCAAATTAAAACTATTTGCATCCTCATATCACCAAGATAAATAACTTTTATAACAATACAGTTAAATGAAAGGTAATAAAAAATCTAGTTCTATATTTTTCATAGACAATATTTTCATACACATGTTTGTATGGCTTATTATCTTTGGATTGCCTCTTTTTTTAACTGACAGAGGACAGGGTGTAAGTTGGTCGCATTTTTCTCGCTCAGCGTCGGTGATGATTGCTTTTATGGTTGTCTTTTATGTCAACTATCTCTATTTAATCAATCGTTTTTTGTTTCAACGAAAAACCAAAGAGTTTATCTTCATCAATATTTTACTTGTTATAGTAATGGCTACTTTGATGTATTTTGCTCACGATTTTATAATGTCACTCAATCTTGATGGTCGCCCGATGCGTCGGAGTCGCAGATATAAAACGATGCATTATGCGTTTATAGCGAGCAATACTTTTTCATTGTCTTTAATAGTAGGACTTAGTGTGGCTATTAAAATGAGTACGCGATGGACAAAAATGGAGTCAGAAAAAAAAGAGCTTGAGAAAGAGAGAACAGAAGCAGAACTTAAAAACTTGAAATCTCAAATAAATCCGCATTTCTTACTTAATACACTCAACAACATTTATGCTCTTATTGAATTTAATCCTCCTAAAGCACAAACTGCTGTAGAAGAGCTAAGTAAACTGCTACGCCATTTACTGTATGACAATAATGAGACTTATGTGCCACTAGTGAGCGAAGTAGAGTTTATAAAAAACTACATTGAATTGATGAGAATTAGACTATCAAAAAACATAGCACTCTCTACTAACATAGACATTGTGCCCAGTTCTTCAACAATGATTGCACCGCTCATCTATATATCGCTCATCGAAAATGCTTTTAAGCATGGTGTGAGTGGTAACAAAGATTCTTTTATTCACATACAATTGATAGAGAAGCCCAACGGAGTGGTTGAGTTTATTTGCAAAAACAGTGCTTTCCCTAAAAGCGATACAGATAAAAGTGGAAGTGGTATTGGCCTCAAACAAGTAGAAAGACGATTGGAATTGCTCTATCCTAAACGTTATACATGGAGTCAAAGCATGGACGAAACAAATGGTGAAAATATTTTCACTTCACACCTAATTATCAAAACAAAATAAAAATGGAATTAACCTGCTGGATAATTGATGATGAGCCTTTGGCAATAGAATTGTTGGAATCTTATGTGGTAAAAACTACGTTTTTGAAACTTACAGGTAGCTACTCTAGCGCAATGATGGCTATGCAGGAGTCCACTAATCAGTCAGTAGATATCATCTTTTTAGATATTCAAATGCCCGAAATAAGCGGAATGGAGTTTGCTCGATTTATAAAAGGTGATACACGTATTATTTTCACTACTGCTTTTAGCCAATATGCCCTGGAGGGTTACCGAGTAGATGCATTAGATTATCTATTGAAACCCATTACATATAGCAAGTTTTTGGAAGCGGCAAAAAAAGCGCTCAATTGGTTTGAGATGAAAAAATCTGCTTCAAGCAAAGCTGCCACTCAAGTGCATGGACAAGAAGAAGAACAAATGTTTGTGAAAGCAGATCATAAATTGATTCGGGTTCTTTTTAAAGATATTCTATACATCGAAGGATGGAAAGACTACGTGAAAATACACCTAATAGACAAGCCCCACCCTATTCTTTCATTGATGAGCATGAAGGGGCTCGAACAAACACTCCCCTCCTCAAAATTCATACGTATACACCGCTCGTTTATAATTCAGATAAACAAGATTGACTCTATTAACAAAAACAGAGTCACAATTGGAGATAATGAACTTCCTATTGGAGACTCTTACAAAGAGGATTTCAATAAGATGATTGATAGTAACATTAGTTGAAGTTTTTTGTATAGTTGAAAGTACCTATTGCATACAATAGAAAATCAGTATCACCAAAACAATAAAGAGGCTATCTAAAATATTTAGACAGCCTCTTTTTTATAGCTACTGTTTGAATGATTACAAACAGTGTCAGTTATGTTCACTGAGCATTAATCCCAACTTAGAATCACTTTTCCACTATTTCCACCTTCCATAGCATCAAATCCTTTTTGGAAGTCATCGATATGAAAACGATGGGTAATAATAGGAGACAAATCAATGCCACTTATAAGCATCTGCTCCATTTTATACCATGTTTCCCACATTTCTCTTCCGTAAATGCCTTTTAGTGTAAGCGCTTTAAAAATAATAGCATTCCAATCTACAGTGGTGGTATTGGGAAGTATTCCCAACAAAGATATTTTAGATCCGTTGTACATATTAGCAATCATATCATTGAAAGCACGTGGTGCTCCAGACATTTCCAATCCAACATCAAATCCACGCATACCCAGTTTCTTAATTGCGCCTTCAATGGTTTCACCTTTAGTTGGATTAACAGTCATGGTTGCACCCATCTTGCGCGCCATTTCTAAACGAGATTCGCTCAAATCGCTTACTACAATATAACGTGCCCCTGCAAATTTGCAAATAGCAGTAGCCATGCTACCAATAAGGCCAGCACCCGTTATCAATACATCTTCTCCAATAAGAGGAAAAGAAAGAGCTGTGTGAGTAGCATTGCCAAATGGATCCATAATAGATGCCATTTCATCTGAGATGCGAGGATCGAGCTTCACAACATTTTCGGCTGGCAACGACAAATACTCTGCAAAAGCTCCATCACGATTTACGCCCACACCAATTGTGTTTTCGCAAACATGGAGTTTGCCACGACGACAATTTCTACAATGTCCGCAAGCAATGTGACCTTCGCCAGTAACACGTTCACCAATTTCTAAATTCTTCACACCACTACCCATTGCGGCAATTTCACCCACATATTCGTGGCCAATAGTCATGGGTGTTTTGATGGTACGTTGCGACCAGTCATCCCAATTGTAAATGTGTAAATCTGTACCACAAATGGCTGTTTTCTTTATTTTAATAAGCACATCGTTCACTCCATATTCTGGAACTGGAACATCTTGCATCCAAATAC
>CAYTJC010000101.1:0-6630 GCA_964437875.1 uncultured Dysgonomonadaceae bacterium | reverse complement strand
AAATAAAAGGTGATGCGATAGACAAAAGCACAAGCAAACGAAAAAAGGATGGTGTATTTTATACTCCCAAGTATATTACCAAATACATTGTAAAAAACACAGTTGGCAAGCTTTGCGAGGAGAAGAAACTAGCGCTCAACATTCAGGAAGAGGAGTATGAAAAGGAGCGAAAAGGAAGAAGAAAAAATACCCTAAAGCAATTGCTCCAACAATTGGAAGTTTACAGAGAGTGGCTCTTGCAAATAACCATTTGCGACCCAGCTTGTGGTAGTGGTGCATTCTTGAATCAAGCTCTGGAGTATTTGATTGCAGAGCACAAATATATTGACGAACTACAAGCCAAACTACTGGGCGACTCTATGATATTGAGCGAGGTGGAGAACTCAATTCTGGAGAACAACCTGTATGGTGTAGATATCAACGAAGAGAGTGTAGAAATTGCTAAACTATCGCTATGGTTGCGTACAGCACAGAGAGGTAGAACACTTACTTCGCTCAATGACAACATAAAGTGTGGCAACTCCCTGATAGACGATCCCGAAGTAGCTGGCGATAAAGCTTTTAATTGGCACCAAGAGTTTCCCGACATCTTTGCCAAGGGTGGATTTGATGTGGTGATTGGGAACCCGCCGTATGGTGCCTTTTTGGATGAAAGCTCCAAATCATTTTTAAATAAAGACTTTTCAACTTTTCAAGGTAACTATGAAATATACTTTTTTTTTATTGAGTTAACATACAGACTTTTAAAACCAAAAGGCTTAATTGGTTTTATTACTCCTGATACATGGATAAGCATTCCGCAAGCACAAAGGTTAAGAGAGTATGTTCTATCTAATTTCTCTATTAATACAATAGTTTCATATAAATATAATGTTTTTGAAGATGCAAGTTTAAATCCAATAGTTTTCATACTCGGTAAAGATTTATTCCGAAAACTATGTGAAGTTTTTCATATCACTACAAAAACTGGTGACATATACTTTCAAGAATTAGATTCTATAAAATGTGATGTAGAAAAGTGGAGTTTTTCTAAAGATAAGCAATTTCAAATCTGGCAAAACTTTAAAGATATTAGCATAATAGAAAAAATAGTAATAGATACCCTTAGAGGCAATGAAATACTTGATGTTAGTCAAGGAATTGTACCCTATTCTAGAGAGAACTTGTCCAAAGAAGAAGTAAAAAACAGAATTTATCATAGTAGCATAAAAGTTGACGATAAGTATGGAATGTGGGTTCAAGGTAGAGCTATTATGAGATATGGTATTAATCTATCTTCATTTGAATATTTAAAATATGGCGAATGGTTGCATAGACCACGCAAATCTAAATTTTTTAATGGAAAAAGAATATTAATTCAAGAAATTACTGGCGGAAATCCCCCAAGAATTTCCGCTACAATTTTCAATGATAATTTATATCATGATCCTGGTATTATTTCCTGTTTAAATACTTCCTGTTTTTCAATTGAATATGTGTTAGCAGTTATAAAC
Source organism: uncultured Dysgonomonadaceae bacterium (assembly GCA_964437875.1). Taxonomy (GTDB): domain Bacteria; phylum Bacteroidota; class Bacteroidia; order Bacteroidales; family Dysgonomonadaceae; genus UBA2632. Next base: position 5,137 of record CAYTJC010000101.1, on the reverse strand, counting down.
TCAAGAATAATATCTTGGTATAATTTAAAGACCTCACCAAAAGGAAAAAGAACAACTTTCCCTAAAGTTTTAATTGGTGATATCCGAAATTTACCAATTAAATCACCAACTTCTAAACAGGAAATTTTAATTTCAGACAATGTGAAAAAGATTCTGGAATTAACGAATTTGTTTGTGGAATTTCAAACTTCTATACTTTTATTTTTAACGAGTAAATTTGAAATAAAAAAGACAACTAAGAATTTACAAAATTGGACCTCACTTGAGTTCAAAGATTTACTCAAGGAGTTGAAAAAATCAAAAGTAAAACTAAGCCTTTCAGAAGAAGCTGAATGGATGCACTACTTTAACGAACAAAAAGAGAAAGCACAAAAGCTCCAATCAGAAATAGATAAAACCGACAACGAAATAGACCAATTGGTGTATGCGTTGTATGGTTTAACGGAAGAGGAGATTGAGATTGTGGAGGGGGTGTAGATACCACACAAAAGATTCGCGTTGTAGTGAGGGTCAATTATTAGCTGCTCCCGCACGAGTCCCCTCGTGTGAGTCTTCCTATAAATAAACCACGCGAAAGATTCGCGCGGTAGCGGCGAAAGAAGAAATTACACAAAAGATTCGCGCGGTAGCGGGGAAAAGTTCGCACACAAAAACTTAATAGCCTCTAAAATGATGATAGAATGAGTAGAAACTATAAATTTCACAATCCTGAAGGACTCTACTTTGTTAGTTTTGCAGTAGTTGAATGGGTTGACGTATTTGCACAAAATGTGTATAAAGATGTTTTGATAGAGAGTTTATCTTTTTGTCAACAAAACAAAGGAATGGAAATAATAGCTTGGTGTATAATGACGAATCATGTTCATTTAATCTTTAGAAGTATCGAAGGACAACGTCCAGAGTTACTTCTTGGAGATTTTAAACGATTTACAAGTAAAGCAATTATTAAAGCCATTAAAGAAAACCCACAAGAAAACAGAAGAGATTGTATGCTGGATCAATTTCAGAATGCAGCCAATCAATCATCTAATGTAAAACACTATCAGTTTTGGCAACACGACAATAAGCCTATTGAACTTTGGAGTAATGCTGTTATACAAGAAAAGATAGATTACATTCATCAAAATCCTGTGGAAGAGGGATTAGTTTTTAGACCTGAGGATTATCTTTATAGTAGTGCAGTGGACTATGCTGGCCAAAAGGGTTTGTTGGATGGGGTTGTTCTATTTTAAATAAGTATAAACCACGCGAAAGATTCGTGCGGCAGCTAGGTACTCTGCCGCTCCCGCACGAGTCCTCTCGTGTGGGGTTCAGTTAAGATAGATTCGCACGTAAATACCACGCGAAAGATTCGCGCGGTAGCGGCGAAAGAAGAAATTACACAAAAGATTCGCGCGGTAGCGACGACAGTTGAAGCCACCCAAAACATACACACGACACAACCAGGAGAGTTGAACTATTCACATATATTTTAAACATATGCAGTATAAATATGATTATACTATATATAGCTGTAACTGAACAACTAAAAAGTCAGTACTTATTATATATTACCCAAAAAATAACTGCTATGAAAATTAATTTTTTAACTGTTTTACAAGATTCTTTTACACAAAAGTCATACCAAATTTTATCAAAGAATATTGCTATAAGTACCGAACAGGCAAAAAATGGTGTTCATGTTATTATTCCAATAATTTTAGTATCAATATTAGAAAATCATACTGCACGTAATGCTATCCAACCTATATGGTGGAATTCTCTGAAAAAAGAATATGCATGTAAGGATGATAAGACTATTAACATTGATATCATCGACAAACCCTTTTATGCTGTAAAAGGACGTGGGGTCTCGTGGTATATCTTTAGGAATTGCTATAATGATATAGCAGAAGAAGTAAGTAAGAAAGCTTTCATCCGAAAAGACAATGCTGAATTTTTAATTCAAATAACCACTCCACTTATTGCTGGTTATTTAATCAATTGGTTGGAAAGAGAAGGATGGAAGTTTGAAGATTTAATTGAAAACTTATTGAAAACCAAATATGATCTTATTGCAGCTCTTCCAGTAGGTATATCTCCTGCTCACCTTGGGGTATCTGGCATATTCTTTGGTTAATAAATGATTGAGCTCGTCCTCCCTTATCTTATCTTCGCTCCCGCACGAGTCCTTTCTTGTGGGGTTCGTTAAGAAATATTCGCTCATACAGACCACGCGAAAAATTCGCGCGGCAGCGAGGTGAGTAGAGAGGTAGAAACCACGCGAAAGATTCGCGCGTTAGCGAGAGTCAAACCAGATAAAAAAATTCGCGCGATAGATAGGGTACAAGAAACCAAGCGAAAGATTCAATTATCAACCAGTGTATTCTTCGCCTTTTCCAAACTTCCACCTTGAGCTTCTGGTAGTTTTTTATAAAGGTCAGCTAGCTCATTCATGATTGCGCTATTTTTGGGTGATTCTTTCAACTGCTCTTCAAGCTCATCTTTGCGATCAGTCATTTCTTTTAGTTCGTCAATAATATTACCTTCCCAAAGCTTTGTGCCACTCATGTAAGCAGCGCGAGCTATGGCGTGTGCTCCAACGGGGTTGGTCAACAGCACCAAAACAATAATAATGAATGACTTAATGGATAAGCCTAAAATGTTGAAATATAAAGCCAAACCTATGAGCAACAAGAACAGACCCAAAGTTGCAGCTTTGGTTATGGCCGACATGCGCAGGTAAAAATCGGGGAGACGAATCATTCCAATAGCAGAGATCAGCATGAGAAGTGTTCCAACTATGATTAAAAATATGCTGAGAATATCAAATAAGGGCATCATTTCTTTCTTTTAGTTAGATAAAACGCATACGATATAGAGCCTAAAAAAGAGATGAGAGACAAAACCATGGCTACATCAAAAAAATTGGGCGACTTCCATAAAATAGAGAACACTACAATTATAGCAATTACAATAGTTGTAATGAGGTCTATAGCAGTAACACGGTCGGGCAAAGTGGGCCCTTTTATAAAGCGGTATAGCACAAGTATTGCACTTGCTGCCAACACAACAATAACTACCGTAAGGATGATATCAATTAAACTCATACTAATAACTCTTTTATTCTAATATACGAATAACTCTTCGTTCGAATCCGTTTTTTAATTCATGTACTAATGCTTCAGTATCGTCTTTTTTAAGATACATGGCATGTACAAACAAGTGCGATTTATCTGCCGAGACATCAAGACTAAGTGTACCGGGTGTAAGTGTGACCATGGATGAGAAAATGGTGATTTCTAAATCGGTTTTTATATCCAACGGCACAGCTATAATGCCTGGGTGCATATTGTGAAAAGGAGTAACAACCTCGTGCGCTACCTTAGAACTTGCTTTTATAAGTTCCCAAATAAAGAATACCATGAGCTCTACCAAGTATATTACTTGAAAGAAAGCTTTGCGGGCATATATAAATGATGTGAACCAACCAACTAGGCCTACACCAAAGAATATAGCTATGTACCTTCTCGTAGAAAAGAGATCGGCATACATCCAGTTTATTGCCAATGTAACAACAAGGGCCACTATTATTAACCATTTCAACAGTCGTATCATAGCATTTTCTTTCTATCGGTTTAATATTAAATTGATGTACTGGTTACGTTCTACCACAACATTGGCAGCTTTCTCGGTGAAATCAATGTAAGCACTTGGGAAAAAGCTAACAACCAAAATAGCAATGGTGAGCACACCTATCACCCAAAACATGGGTGTATGGGCAGTGTATGCTTCTTTAATAGATGTTTGTTTCAAAACAGTTGCTTCGGGCAAAGGTTTCCAAAAAACTTGATTCCATATTTTTGTCATTGAGAAGAGGGTTATCATGCTCACAATTAAAGAGACAACAACTATGATCCAATCGCCCGAAATAAAACCAGCTTTTGCCAACATAAACTTACCCCAAAAGCCAGTAAGCGGGGGCACACCTGTCAATGAAAATGCTGAAACAGCAAATACTAAAGCTATCAGTGGAAACTGAGCAAATATGCCTCCCAGTTTTTTCAGATTGTAAGTCCCACTCACTTGACCCACCAGTCCGCTAATGAAAAACAGGTTGGTTTTGACAAGCACATTGTGCAGAATAAAAAACAGTGCTCCTGCAATGGCCAGTGGCGTGCCAATGGCCAACCCCATCAACATGTATCCAATTTGAGATACAATATGAAAGGAGAGTATCTTCCTAAAATCGTTTTGAGCGGCTGCTCCAAACACACCTACTACCATTGTAAGCCCCGAAAGAATCATAAACACGGGTCGCAGCATTGTTCCTTCGAGTGGGAAGATGATAGTGAAAAAGCGTATTAAGGTATATATCCCCACTTTGGTCATCAATGCTATTAGAAATGACGAAATGCCGATGGGCGGTGTATGATAGGAAGCTGGCAACCAGAAGAAGAGTGGAAAAATGGCCGCTTTTATTCCAAAACTGACCAAAAAGAATACTGATGTAACCATGGGCAGGGTTTGATTGGCAAATCCATCGAGTGCCAGACCTGCTGCAGCCATATTTACAGTACCGGTTAAACCATAAATCATACCTATTCCGGCCAAGAATATAGTAGAAGAAAACACATTGATGGCTACATATTTTATTGAACCCTCCAACTGGAAGCGTTCTCCACCCAAGGTGAGCAACACAAATGAGCTTACCAGCATTACCTCAAACCATACATATAGATTAAAGAGGTCGGCCGCCATAAGTGCCCCAATAATTCCGAGTTGCAATGTGAAAAAGACCACATTGAAAAGATAACCCACTTTTTTGGTTTTGAACCATCTCGATGAGTAGAACCATGAGAGTGCTGACACAAAAGATGTGATCACTATCATCCCTGCCGATAGATAATCTACTGCCAGCATGATACCGTAGCCATGTAACCACCCGCCAATGTTGAGCACCAACATGCCATTGTTTACAATAGTGCTGAGCAACAAAGCTGATAGGGCCAGATGAGCTACAACAGCTGTCCCTCCAAGACCTCGCTGCACATTGGGTTTACCCCAAAAGAACAAATTTACAATGGCAGCAAACAGTGGTAGCAACAATACCGATGATATAATTAATTGGTCGTTCACCATGTTTAGTCTTCTAGTT
>CAYTJC010000100.1:0-6734 GCA_964437875.1 uncultured Dysgonomonadaceae bacterium | reverse complement strand
GTAATAATCGGAATGCAAAGTTACAATATTCAAGTTAATTAGCAAAGAATGAGCATCTTTTATTTTTCTCTCGGCTATTTATTTTATTGAAATTCTAACTGTTGCCAATCTTCTTATTTAAAATATTCTTATTTCATCATAAAAAGGCGAGCGCCCAATTAATATATGAAATCCAAAATAGAATCCTTTAAACTCCGAGTTGTCGAAAGGAAAGCTATAACCAAATTGGAATCGAGCCAAATTGAATGCCGAAAGTCCGATGCTTGGTTTAAAGTTTTTAGTAGAGGCCGACAGCTCAGTGATTAAAAAATGCTTCCACGTTTTATTTAGATGTATTTCAGGAGCAATGGCAAACTTGCTGCTGTTGCTATACATATATGTGCCAATGCCCACATTCAAGGGCCCATGGTTGTTTCTCAAGTCATTGTTATTGAAACGATATTCTGCTCCCAAATATCCGCTACTTTTTTGCATGTAATCGTAACCAACATTTAGGGCAATCTTATTCAATTGTGCTTGGCTATAGCTTTGCACAAGCACAATCAGCATTACAGCTATTATTATTCGTTTCATATTTAGTCGTGTTGTTAAGTTTTTGCGTTCAAGTTTGTGTACTCTAGTGCAACTCTAAATTTTCAAGTACTTATCTTGCTCTTCTGCAATATCTTTTATGTACTGTGTAATCTCTTCCCAATCTAAAAGTTTACCCTTTCCTAAATCGCCACAAGCCAACAAGCCATCCTTAGTTTTCAATACATGATAGCCATTCGCCTTTAGTTTTTTCATGTTCTCTTGCACAAATGGGTTCTCAAACATAGCCGTGTTCATTGCGGGTGCAATCACTTTGGGGCATGTAGCCACCATCACTGTTGTCGAAAGCATATCATCTGCAATGCCCGATGCAATTTTACCAATAATATTTGCAGTAGCAGGCACAATTACAAACACATCTGCATTTTTGCCTAAATCTATGTGCGTTGTATCCCAGTGGTCTATGGGGTCGTACATGTCTGTCACCACAAGGTTCCCCGACATTACCTGAAATGTGAGCGGTTTCACAAACTCTTGTGCCGATTTTGTCATAATCACATTCACATTGTACCCATCTTTTTTCAATTGGTTCACTATCTCTATTGCTTTGTAGCAAGCTATACCACCACTTACCCCAACCACTATATTTTTCATATCGACATGTTTTATTTTCAATTTGTATGTCCCATTGCAAGGTCAACAATTGCCTCTGCAATTTGTTTCTTACCAATAGGGCGAGCCGCTATCTCTCCATTGTGTATCAATAGGCCTGCATGGCCCTCCTCCGATAGTTGCGATGCTTCATTTGCAAACACCGCATCACAATCGTTGGTAAGCCTCAGCTTCTCAGCCTCTTTTAAGAGGTTGTTGTCATTATTGTGCTTCACCAATTTGAACCCAACTAAAAAAGTATCCGGCTTTTTCTTTTTAATCAAAGAAATTACCTTGGGTGTAGTCTCAAACCCCATCACTATCTCTTCGCTCGATGATATTTTCTCATCGGCTTCGTGCCTGTACTTAGGTTTTGTCAGAATCTCCTCAATTCTCTCTTTCGAGATATTCACATCGTCAATGATATTCTGATGTAGCTCTTCAGCTAAAATCTTTATCGAAGCAGAGTATGCATAAGAAAAATCAGAGATTGCCATAGCATGAATAAAAACGTCAATACTCTCTTTGTTCATCAATGTGTTGACGCTGTCATACACGCTTTGGGTGTTAGTAACATCAACGAACTTTACGCACCTCTCATCCTTAGCATTTAGTTCTTTGGTTACAGCTTTAGGTGCTTTTATGTAGTGCACCACAAAGTCTGTTCTGTCGTGCTTGTGCATATAAGCTAACACCGCCTCTAGGCAATGCCATCCCAATGAACCCGAACTCATGTTGGTTATTTTCCGAATCCCATCTATGGGTTCCTCTGTGCCCCCGGCCGTAATGGCTATCTGAATCATATTCTCTGTTCTATTTCATTTTTGTCATCCAATATGAAAACTTTGGGCTCAATATTTTCAGCCTCTTCTTGCGAGCAAACTCCATAAGCCATTATAATCACTTTGTCGCCTGGTAGCACAAGGCGTGCAGCAGCACCATTCAAACAAATTACACCGCTATGTTCTGCACCCTCAATAACATAGGTTTCAAAGCGCTCCCCATTGTTTATGTTCACCACGTGCACTTTCTCCATTGGCAGTATTCCCGACTCTTTCAATAGGTACGAGTCAATTGTAATACTTCCTGTGTAATTTATATTTGCCTCAGTAACTGTGGCCCTGTGTAATTTTGCTTTCAACATTTGTAGTAACATACTCTACTTTCTTTTTTTTAATATAACGTTATCAATCAATCTTGTTTTTCCAAACTTCACTGCCACAGCTATGATAGCCTCCTCCTCTATTTTCTCTATCTCTGCAAGCGAAGGGTAGGCATATATGCTCACATAATCTATTTCAGCCAATGGCATTGTAGCTATTGTACTCTCTATAAGTTGGATCAGAGTTTTCACATCTGTCTCCCCTTTTTTGTAAGTATCAAGAGCCAACTGCAAAGCCTTGCTTAGTATCACAGCCTGCTCTCGCTCTTCGTCGTTCAAATAAGTATTGCGCGAACTCAAAGCTACACCATCAGCCTCTCTCACAATAGGACAAACAACTAGCTCTACATCAAGATGCAAATCTCGCACCATCTTAGAGATAACAGCCACCTGCTGTGCATCCTTTTGGCCAAAATAGGCCTTGTCGGGTTCCACAATGTTAAACAACATATTCACCACAGTAGTAACCCCCCTAAAATGTGTAGGCCTAGAAGCACCACACAACACAGAAGTTATATCGCCCCCCACATTCACCCAACTGTCGCTTCCCTCCGGATACATCTCACTAACTGTGGGATTAAAGATAATATCAGCACCCGCTTTGTAAGCTAGATTTGTATCTCGCATTGCATCTCTCGGATAGGTTTCATAATCTTCGTTAGGCCCAAACTGAGTAGGGTTTACAAAAATGCTCACAACTACCAAGTCGTTCTCATTCTTAGCCTCTTTTATTAAAGACAAGTGTCCCTCGTGCAGAAATCCCATAGTGGGGACTAAACCAATTGTCTTGTTTTCTTTGTTTGCAGTTGCAAGAAAACGCTTCATCAATTCTATAGTGGTTATAACCATATTGGTATTTGTAAAAACAGATTTATTTATTTAAGTTGTTTATTACATCTTCATCAATGGTAAAGGTGTGTTTCTTTTCAGGAAACTCCCCCTCGTTCATCTCTTCGATGTATGTTTTCACTGCAGCATTGATGTCTGTTGATAAATGTGCAAACTGCTTCACGAATTTTGGAACAAAGTCACTATACATTCCCAGCATATCATTGCTCACAAGCACCTGCCCATCGCAATATTTACCTGCACCAATACCAATCGTAGGCACGCTCACAGTCTCACTTATAATTTTGCTCAACTCTTCGGGCACGCACTCAAGCGTAATTGCAAACACCCCCGCCTCTTCAAGTGCTTTGGCATCATCAATTATTTTTTGAGCCTGCTGCAAACTCTTTCCTTGCACTTTAAAACCTCCAAACATATGCAGTGACTGAGGAGTAAGTCCCAAATGACCCATCACCGGAATCTGTGCTCTCACAATCTGACGAATGGTATCTGCAAACTCAACTCCGCCTTCCAATTTGATGGCATGTGCACCCCCTTCTTTCATCAACCTACCAGCATTTCTCACAGCTTCGTCAGCAGTTCCGTGGTAAGACATGAAAGGCATATCCACAATAACCAATGCACGCTTGGCAGCACGATTAACCGCCTTGGCGTGATAAATCATCTCATCAATGGTTACAGAAATGGTAGAATCGTTACCTTGCACCACCATTCCCAAAGAGTCGCCCACCAACAATGCATCTACTCCCGCACTGTCCAATATCTTGGCCATTGAGTAGTCATAAGCAGTAAGCATGCTTATCGGTCTTTTTTCATCTTTCGCTTTCTGAAAAGACTTTATCGTAAATTTTTTATTCATTTTCTCTGTTGTTTATTATTTAGTTGCTCCTATTTCCCTGCCTATCTAATATAAGTGCCAAGGAAAATAAATAAGTTCACACCCATCCAATTATAGTGCAACCATTCTCGGGTGCAAAAATACAACATATATTTAATCAATGAAAATAATTTGATTCCCACACAATTAAATGCTATTTAATAAACTGTAATGTTACTCATTTAGATGTGTTTATAATTTCATGCCTCTCGTGTAGTATCAAAAAGGATTTACAGCAGTTCGTTCATTGGAAATCTATTGCTAGCACATACCATGCAATACAATAAGCGTAAGGTAGAAAGACTCTCATGGCTGATAAACCACAATGTGTTAATAAAACCACTTTGGTGGCCTACTAAAGTGTAAACTTCTTCAAGCAATAGATTTTGTATCTTTGCTGAGGCAACAATCAACCCCATTCATATAGCCTATGCAGTGCATCGTTGAGAACTCTTTGGCCTATTGCAGATTGTTTACAGCAGAATATCTTTCAATCTGTAGTCTTCTAGCATTGCCATGGTCTCTTTTCCCAACTCCGTGTAGAGGCTCTTTTTGCTCGGCATGTTCTTTTCTAGTGCAGTCAGATGTTTTGCTACAGTAGTTTTGTCACCTCTTTTTATAGCACCCGTTAGCGCATCGCTCATCTTTTCGTTTTCAGCAATGTTTCTCAAAGTACTCTCAAGTAGCGGAGCAGTTGCTCTTTTTATTTCAGATTTTGTCAACCCCGATGTTGCAAACATTTCGTACGACATATTCAGTAGCGTCACCATATAGTTCGACAGTACAGCTGCTGCACAATGATACAGCTCTTTCCTCTCAGAGTCTATTTGCAAAATATGATTACCCGTTTTCTCAAATAATTGAATCAAGTAGTTGTCGTCATTGCCCATCAATTCGTCTTTTGTTCTGTCCAATGTAAAGTAAGCCTCACCTAGCTGCATCGCGCTCTCATTGGGTTCGCCAAACGCCATCAAAGGATGTGCACCGTAGGTAGAGAATCCAACATTTCTTATGGGTTGCAGTATGTCAGTTGAGTGCACACCGCTAGTATGTACAAAAGCTTTTATGTGATGAGGTATGTCAAGCACCGCTATTTCATTGGCCAATGTAGCCAATGCATCATCCGAAGCTGTAATCCAAACCATAGAGCTGTCGCTCATCAACTCGCTCATGTTTGAGTAGGCTTTAGATCCTGTTAGCTTTGCTGCTAGCTCTGCATGTTCATACGTTCGGCTACAATAGCCACCCACTTTAAGCCCTTTTTGCTTAAAATATAAGCCCAAAGCTGTTCCCACTCGTCCCGCACCGATAAAAGAGATCATATTATTAATGCCTTTATATTTACTAATTGGCAAAGATAAGAAATCTATTTGTGCACAAAGCATTCAAACCCTATCAACAAAAAAATCGGAACAATCCTTCACAGGGTCATTCCGATTAATGGAAAATCAACAAGTCATCTATTCAAAATAACTCATGTGTTTAAATCAAAAGTCTTATTTTTTTTCAAATACTACAAACACTATTTAGGGCTTTGTTATTCATATCTATTTGTAGATATAGTAGGAATCGTAGCCATCGTTTTTGGTTTGCTCATATCGTTATATCGATACGTCAATTTGTATTCTCTTTCTGTAGCTCCTTCTTTATCCCACTCCTTCACTTTTATATTGATACGTATAGAGTCCTTTCCCTCTTCTCTAAAAGGTTTCAAATCGAAGCACGCAAATCCATCATAGAGAATCTTACTTTCGCTCTCATATGAGTTGTGTCTAAACTCCAACTGAAGCACATCGCCCTCACCATCAGCCTTCATTGTGTTTTGCACCACGTTTATGGCATGAGGTTTCAGCCCACCGTAGTTGAATGCGAAGCTAGCATTCAAAAAGTTATTACCAATCCAAAAGTCTTTCACTTTCACCGGATCGTTCCCAATGCTATCCGCATTCTCCTCGGTCAACTCAATCACTGGTTTGGTAAGAACGTTCATAATATCATTCACTCTTATGTAGTGGTCGTATCCACTCACCTTACCAGAAAGCAACGTGTAGTTCACAATCACGCGTTGGTCCTTAATGGGGTTGTAGATGAAGTTTGCAGAAGCTGGCAATAGTTTGTCGCCATTGTCAAGCAGAAGAGAAAAATTCATATCTCCTTCTGGTATCACAGTTGCAACACTAATCCTGAATTCGCCCAATGAATAACCATCGCTTTTGCTACACGCAAAAGAGCTGCTCAAAATCACTACTAATAATAGTGCGTATGCAATTACTTTTCTTGTTTTCATTTCTTTAAATAGTTGTAAATGGTTTATTTTTTTGTGTCCTATTTATATAGTAGATGCATTGAAAGGAAAAACGTTGCGTAGTGGGAGATGGATTTGTAATTTCTCTAGTACCCTTTGTGCCTTCTCGGCGCCTTCTGCGGTGAAAAGTATTTGCATTTATCCGTGTTTATCTGCTCAATCCGCGTCATCAGTGTGCCAATCCTCCAGGCCGTAGGCTATTAACGCATTTTTTCTTGGTGTTTTTGCTTCTTGACGAGAAACGATTAGGACGGTAGCAAACCACACGATGGGAGAAGGGCGTTGCCCTTAAACCCACTTACTATTTTTGCCTTGACGCAAAAAAGTAAGCAAAAAAGGTCAAGACTGCACCCGTCTCA
>CAYTJC010000099.1:0-6751 GCA_964437875.1 uncultured Dysgonomonadaceae bacterium | reverse complement strand
ATAAAGGTGTACGCTTTATATATCCAAGATGAGAAATAGTAATAATCATGCTATCATCAGCATAGAAATCTTGAGGGTTCAACTCTTCTGATGAGAATATTATTTCAGAACGACGCTCATCTCCAAATTTTGTTTTAATTTCAATGAGTTCATCTTTTATAATCTGCATACATAGCTCTTCGCTATTCAAAATTTCATTTAAGTAAGCTATCAGCTTTTCAAGTTCTTCAAATTCACCTCTTAGTTTATTTTGCTCTAGACCTGTTAGTTGACGTAAACGCATCTCTACAATTGCACGAGACTGAATTTCGGTCAGTTCAAAGCGTTCAATTAATGCTTGAATAGCTTCTTGTGGGTTTTTACATGCACGTATAATAGCTATAACTTCATCAATATTATCAGATGCAATTATCAAACCCTCTAAAATGTGTGCTCTATCTTCCGCTTTTTTAAGCTCAAACTCAGTTCTTCTAATCACAACATCGTGGCGATGATCTACAAAGTGTGTGATTAAATCTTTCAGATTAAGCATTCTCGGACGCCCATTAACCAATGCTATATTGTTGATACTGAATGATGATTGTAAAGCTGTGAGTTTATATAGTTTATTTAGAACTACATTGGCGTTTGCATCACGTCTCACATCAACAACAATGCGCATACCATTTCTATCCGACTCATCGTTGACATTAGAAATTCCTTCTATTCTTTTTTCAACAACTAAATTGGCAATATTCTTAATCATATCCGATTTGTTTACCAAATATGGGATCTCGGAAATGATAATCTGATCCATGTTTCTAGTTGTTTCAATCTCAGCTCTTCCACGCATAACTATGCGTCCTCTACCAGTATTGAATGCATCTTCAACACCCTGGTATCCATATATAAAACCTCCTGTTGGAAAGTCGGGAGCTTTTATGTGCTCCATCAGTCCGCTAATGTCAATATCCTTATTATCTATATAAGCAACAATACCATCAATTACTTCAGACAAATTGTGAGGTGCCATATTTGTGGCCATACCCACTGCAATGCCTGAGGCTCCATTAATCAATAGATTTGGAACCCGTGTTGGCAGTACTGAAGGTTCTTTGAGCGTATCATCAAAGTTTAATTGAAAATCTACGGTGTCTTTTTCAATATCGCGCAACATCTCTTCCGATAGCTTATTCAATCTGGCCTCTGTATAACGCATAGCTGCAGGGCTGTCACCATCTACACTACCCATATTACCTTGCCCATCCACAATCATATATCTCATACTCCAATGTTGTGCCAAGCGCACCATTGCATGATATACAGAAATGTCGCCATGAGGGTGATATTTACCCAAAACCTCACCTACAATTCTAGCAGATTTTTTGTGTGGTTTGTCTGATGCATTATTCAGCTCGTGCATACCAAAAAGAATTCTTCTGTGAACTGGTTTAAATCCATCTCGCACATCTGGCAAAGCACGTGAAACTATCACCGACATCGAATAATCGATGTAAGCCGATTTCATTTCATCCTCAATATTGATCTTAATGATCCTATCTTCTTTTTCAACCATACATTTATATGTTATAATTCCGTTGTTTTCTCTTTATTCGAAAACAGCTATCAGTTTGATATTAAGTTAATTAAATTAAGTCTGTTTTATATTTTAAAACTTTACTAAGGTAAAGCTTTTGTTTGAATTTAACAAAGAAATGACATTAGAATTCTCTTATCTAGCAACAAAATAGAGAGATGCATTTAACAACTCTTCTTTGCTCCAAACAATGATTTTAAAACAAGCAAAACAGTATTGATATTGCCAACTTTAATGCAAAGAAACAAAAAAAGGAGCAATTATTTAATCACTCCTTTATTCTTTAATAGTTATCTAGTTTATCTGCCATGACAGTTTTTAAATTTCTTTCCACTGCCACAGGGACATGGTTCGTTTCGGCCAACTTTTTTCTCAACTCTCACTGGTTCTGCTTTACGCTCACGTGTATCAGTTTCACCAGGTTTAGATGAGCCTGTTCTACCAGAAGCTTCTTCTTTCTCTGTTCGATACTTGCTATAGTCAGTCTTTTCTTCAACAGTAGCTTTTTTTACTTGTTCAGGCTCCCGAATAGGTATTTGACCACGCATCAAAACAGAAACTGATTTCGAGTTAACATTCTCAATCATTACTTTAAACAGCTCGAACGACTCTAGCTTATAAATCAGAAGAGGATCTTTCTGTTCGTAGCTGGCATTCTGTACAGATTGACGCAAATCGTCCATTTCACGCAAGTGATCTTTCCAATTCTCATCGATGGTATGAAGCAGAATTGATTTTTCAAATGATTTCACCAAAGCTTTTGACCCACTTTCATAAGCCTCTTTCAAATTACAGGAGATATTATATACTTTCTTACCATCAGTAATTGGTATTAAAATATTCTCATACATTGCACCCTGATTCTCAAAAACTTGTTTTATTACAGGTTGTGCCACTTCGGCCAACTTATCCGACTTACGTTTGAAGGCTTTCATAGCAGCTTCAAACACTTTTTCGCCTTGATCTTGTGATTTATATGCTTTGAACTCTTCTTCAGATAAAGGAAGATCAAGTGCCATTACTCGCAAAAGCTCCAACTTCAACTCTTCAAAGTTGTTTTGGTATTGTTCCGTAATACTTACAGCTGTATCGTAAATCATGTTCACTACATCAATTCCAATACGTTCGCCCATCAAAGCATTGCGTCTGCGCTTGTAGATAACTTCACGTTGAGAATTCATTACATCATCATACTCAAGCAATCTCTTACGAATACCAAAGTTATTTTCCTCTACTTTTTTCTGTGCTCTCTCAACAGACTTGCTCAACATGTTGTGTTCCAACACATCGCCTTCTTTGAATCCCATTTTGTCCATGAGACCAGCAATTCTTTCGGTTGCAAATAAACGCATCAAATCATCTTCCAATGACACATAGAATATAGATGACCCTGGGTCTCCTTGCCTACCAGCACGACCACGCAACTGTCTATCCACACGTCGTGATTCATGTCGTTCAGTACCAACAATGGCCAAACCTCCAGCTTTCACTACTTCGGGCGATAACTTAATGTCAGTACCACGACCTGCCATGTTGGTAGCAATAGTTACTACTCCAGCTTGTCCAGCACTGGCCACAATATCGGCTTCTCGTTGGTGAAGCTTAGCATTCAGCACATTGTGGCTAATTTTCCGCAAGTTGAGCATTCTACTCAATAACTCAGACACTTCTACAGAAGTTGTACCAACCAATACCGGGCGACCAGCCTCAATCAGACTGCTTATCTCATCAATAACTGCATTGTACTTTTCTCGCTTAGTTTTGTAAATGCGGTCATTCATATCATTACGAACAATAGGCTTGTTGGTAGGAATCACCACCACATCCAGTTCATAGATATCCCATAACTCTCCTGCTTCTGTTTCGGCTGTACCGGTCATACCCGCAAGTTTATTATACATCCTAAAGTAGTTTTGCAGCGTAACCGTAGCAAAGGTTTGTGTTGCAGCTTCCACTTTCACACGCTCTTTTGCTTCTATAGCTTGATGCAAACCATCGGAATATCTTCTTCCGTCCATTATACGTCCGGTTTGCTCATCTACAATTTTCACTTTATTGTCAACAACAACATACTCGTCGTCTTTGTTAAACAAAGTATATGCTTTAAGAAGTTGATTTACAGTATGTATTCTTTCTGATTTAATACCATAGCTTTGAAGAAACTCGTCTTTCTTGGCAGCTTTCTCTTCATCAGTGAGAGATTGGTTTTCTAGTTCAGAAAGCTGAGCACTGATATCGGGTAATATAAAGAATGTTGGGTCATCCGATTTTCCAGTCAACATATCAATACCCTTATCAGTCAAGTCAATGCTATTGTTTTTCTCATCAATCACAAAATACAACGGATCAGTTACAATATGCATGTTACGCATTTGTTCAGCCATGTAGCTTTCTTCCGTTTTAAGCATAGCAGCTCTTATGCCCTGCTCGCTCAAATATTTTATGATGGGTTTATTTTTGGGCAAACCTTTAAACGAGCGATACAATAACAAAGCACCCTCTTCTTGTTCTTTTTTATCTTCCGATGCCATTTTTACTTTTGCCTCGGCCAAAAGTTTAGTTGACATATCGCGCTGTGCTTTAACAATTAGCTCAACTCTTGGGCGTAATATATCATACAACTGTTCGTCACCCTTAGGTACAGGACCTGATATAATCAATGGAGTTCGTGCATCGTCAATCAGTACAGAGTCCACTTCGTCCACAATAGAAAAGTTATGTTTGCGTTGCACCAAATCGCGGGGCGAAATGGCCATATTGTCTCTCAAATAATCAAACCCAAACTCATTGTTTGTACCAAAAGTAACGTCCGCTTCATAAGCTTTTCGTCGTGCATCAGAATTAGGTTCGTGTTTGTCAATACAATCTACACTCAAACCATGAAACATATATAATGGGCCCATCCACTCAGAGTCACGTTTAGCTAAATAGTCATTCACTGTTACTACGTGCACACCATTGTGGGTAAGTGCATTCAAGAAAACAGGTAGTGTAGCCACCAGCGTCTTACCCTCCCCTGTTGCCATCTCTGCAATTTTCCCTTTGTGCAAAACAACTCCACCAAATAGCTGAACATCATAGTGAATCATATTCCACGAAATCTCAACTCCGCCAGCAGTCCAATGTTTATTATAGATCGCTTTGTCGCCATCTATTCTCACAAAATCGTGTTTGGCTGCCATATCTCTATCAAATTGATTGGCTGTTACCACAGTTTCCTCATTTTGAGTAAAGCGACGAGCCGTATCTTTCATTATAGCGAATGCTTCGGGCAATACTTCTTCAAGTACCACTTCAAATTTATCGGAGATATCTTTTTCAATTTTGTCAATTTCTTCCCAAATAACTTCACGCTCTTCAAGGTCTATATCTTCTATTCCTTCTTTAAGCTTGCTTATCTTCTCTTTTTCTTCCGAAACATAGTCGTGAATGCGTGTTTCCACTTCTTTCGCTTTATTACGAAGCTCATCGTTCGACAGTTTTTCTATTTCGGGATATACCTCTTTGATTCTTTTCACATACGGATTCATCTCTTTTAAATCGCGTTGTTCTTTATTCCCAAAGAGTTTTGATATAATTTTATTAAATGCCATAAGATTTTATTAGTTACACAGTTTCATTTTGAGCTGCGTTGTATATAATAGGTTGTATTATTATTAGATATAAATTTAGAGTAATTCTTGCAACACCATGCTGTTAGAGGCATTGGGAGCTCTGATACGTAATCTGTAGGTAACACTTGGAGCTATTTCGTTAGCATCTATTATTCTACTTACTTTTTGTGGCCTTAAGTTGTTGCCAAAAAAGATAGCTGGAGATGCTATTCCATTGTCTCTCACTCTTTCGTGGTTGGTTGGATTCTTGGGTGTCACAATGCGCCATCCTGGTTGCAATTCTATAAATAAATCGCCAGTTATGTCTCTGTGATATCCATTTTTGTAAATCTGAATAGCTTCGTTGTAGCCACCATGGAGCATCTGATATGATGTAACAACATCCTGTACACCCGAAAACTGAATTAGAAAGTCTGCTGCGCGTTCTTGAAACTCACGGTAGTCTATCTTCTTCTCTTCAATAAGTTTTCTATCAAAATAAATTTGCTCGTTATAATATTTTTTTATCCAATTTTCTCTTCCATATATCGCCATTAAATACATATTCAATAGGGCCTCGCACCTATCGGGTTTGAAATCTCCTCCTGGAAGACGTGCATCTTTTGGATAAACCTCTTGTTCGTTGAAATATCCTGTTGACACAACAAATATAAGTGCATTTTCTAAGCCAACAGCTTTTTCCACGGCATCAATTACTTGCGCAATATTTTCATCAAGGCGTAGATAGGTATCTTGTATTTCTATTGAGTAGTTTTTATCTAAAGCATTGTCAAAATTGCCTGCATAAAAATTAAGCGCGAGAAAATCAGGATAGCCTCTTTGTCCCATTGCCGAGCTTTCGATTGCTTTTAGCCCCATAGTTTTCACCTCTTCATTCACAAATGGTGTTTGCTTCAACATACGAAAGTTATTCACTTTGTTAGCACCTAAATTGTGCTGAAAGTTGTAGAAGTTTTGCGTGTATGGAAAAGCACTGTAGGAATTTACTGGCAACTTTGGTTTCCATACCAAACTATTTATTCTTTTGTTGAGAGACTCATTGCTCCGGTTGTATTGATCTACAAACGAATGATGTGTAGTATAGAAAGTAGTTGTAGCCCATCTTCCCGAATAGTCTTCTATCCAAAAAGCACCGCTCGCAGCATGTCCACCCGATGCTAAAGAAGCAGAGGCATCAGGAGAAAATGCAAAAACATCGGATTTGCCATTAGATGCAATTTTCAGCTCGTCTGTAATAGTTGATACTTTTAATGGAAGGGGGGATAGTTTTTCGTTCGTAAAGTTGCCCATGAACTTATCATCAGCGTAAGATGATATTTCAACAAAGTCATCTCCCGATATTTTTCTTTCATTTACAATACCATGGTAAAACGGAACAGTACCTGTGTATATAGTGGCTATAGCCGATGCTTGGTCGGGCGAAGGAAAGTTGTAAACCATTTGATTGTAAACAACACCCTCATTAAGCAATCTTTTGAAGCCTTTTTCTCCAAAGTTTTTTTTAAAATGCTCTAAATAGTCACCCCTCAATTGGTCTATTGTAATACCTATAACCAATTTA
>CAYTJC010000098.1:0-6751 GCA_964437875.1 uncultured Dysgonomonadaceae bacterium | reverse complement strand
ATAAAAGGAACTTCTATTCCTTTCAATGTGTTTCAGTATAAAGATAGAAAATAACCATGTAGTGATATTGCTTATCGTAATAAGCATTATTGATGTAAAAAAATAAGACTCATTCTTAACGCACTATCTGTGCAAAGAATGAGTCTTATTTTTTTAGTGGATTGAGGATAAAGACAAATATGTATTTTCTGAAATTAAATCTTAATCCCTATCTATTTATTTAATAACCACTGTTATTCTTGTGTCTGGACTTACTCCTTGAAATAACCACTCTTGCTTGCCATTCAAGCTGGTACCTGCTCTATAGAGTATATTTGAACCAGGCTTTTGAATTGTTGGTAGTATATTGTAAACTTTGGGAGGAGGAGAGTAATTATATAAGTTGATAGAGCCAAGCTCATAATTGATTCCGTTCACTGTAGATGTGCTCCATTCGCCAGTATTGAAACTATACCCTTTGGTTGGTGAAGTATTGTCTGACAATAGATTGGCAGCTCCAAATCTTTGTAGTATCTCTCCATAGTTCTCTACTGCTCCACTATTCACGTTTACAGCATCTACAATTGATTGAGACCCCGTAGATTTATTCTGAATAAGCTCTTTAATAAATTTTGCACCTCCATAATTTCTCATCAGAAACGACCCTAAAGCGTATGTTTTAGAGTAGTTTATAAGCACCTCATCATCTTTTCCGCTCCACTCTAAGATTCGGTAGTCATTGTGTGAATTGTATAGAGGTAGTCTGCCAACTTCATTACCATTTTCCCCTGAGTGAGGCGTTCCATATTTTACACCTCTGGGGCCATTAGCCTGTATTTTATTGGCTACTAAATCTTCCACACATTGTGCACTCATTTCATTTATAGCTGTGTTTCCTTCTTGATCAGTTAAGACATTGTGTTGATAAAAATATATCATGTGGGTAAATTCGTGAGCCAGTGCAGATATAAACTCCATTGGCCAATAGTCCGATACATTCCATTTCCCATTTGTAGTTTTACCAAAAAGAACTGCATCTAAAGTGAACATCAGTTTTTCATTGGAATCTTTATACTGAGATTTGAGAAAATTATCTCTTGCAAAATAGTAACCAAGTACTATTGTACCATCTGTCTTGTTGTCATCGTCAATATCTGTCAACCAGATATGAATATCGTTGGTTTCAGAGATGAAATCACTGTAAGGTGTAGGGCCCCAAGGCTCTCCAGCAGCATTTGTAACCCATTCGTATATATCATTGTCATCTCCAGGAGTCAAAAATTTTGGTGCAAACGCATCTATCATTTGTTGGGTAACATAATATTTCTTTTTACTGCTTGGTCCCCAACACTCATTGTCCACCCATATATATAGGGTTTTGCCATGTGCTGATATTACCTTTCTTACAGTTGATAAATGGGGGGTTCCTCTATCGTCATACATAGCTTCACTTGATCCAATAGTTAGTTTTTCTGATTGTGATGCCATCTGTTTTTGATACCGTGGTTTATTCAAACCATTTGTAGGTTGTTTTCGAGGAGCATTGTTGAACTCTGTGATAGAGGGTTTTCCCGAAACAACAAAAGAGGAGGGTTTATGATGGGATGAAGATCTCGTTGCTACAGTTTTATTTTTCACATCGCTGTGTAATTGAGGTAGTGTTATTGAATTTTTTTCGTTTCCATTTGTGAAAACAAAGAAAACCTCTTTATCACTCAGATCATTTAATTGGAAAAGAAAATCTGTTGAAGCTTTTAGATGTTGAATTGGATTGGTATTACCAACAATCACTGTTGAGGGTGAAGAGCCATCTTGTATGATGGTAAGAGTTTCCTGAAGATTCGTAGTTGTATCCTTTATATAAATTTCAGCTGTGCGACTATTATACGAATCCTTGTTTTCAGCGATAATAAGCACAACTTTATCATTTGTCAAAGCTCTTGTATCTATTTCTGACTCAGATACCCAGCTTTTAGTAGCTTCTGGTATTATCACCTCAAAGTTAACATTGGTTTTCAATTCTATCTCTAAACTCTGACCCTCATTGGATAGCCTATACGTTTTATTTGAAGCTATAATAGCATCTTCTTGAGATTGGTTTATTTTAATGGTCTTAGTTATTCCCTCTACCATAATACTTACAAAACAACTTCTATCATCGTAAGTCATATTGGGAGCTGCTGTAATAGTTATACTCTTAGTAGTTTTATCTCCCTTGGTTTGTGAGAGAGTGCACCAATCTTCTGAAGACTTTGCAGTCCACGTTTTATTTGTTGTGAAAGAGATAGTATTTACACTTCTGGCACTTGAAACAGTAATTTCTGTCTCATCTATAGTGATAGATGGCTCTTCATCTTTTAGGCATGAAAACATCAATAATATAAATGACAATATAAGGAGGGTCTTTTTTTTCATAGCTGATGTTGTTTTTAAATGCCAGATTTGATTGATTTATGATGGCATGTGTTGCAGTAACCTTTCAATTAAATGGTTACAACTATCAAAGATAACGATGTCATTCAATAAAATGGGTATATTTTAAAAGAATAGCACAATTAATACGTTTTTATATTTCTTTAAACGTGACTTCTTTTCTAATTTGAATCTAAGAGATCCAGATTTTTTATAAAAGCTACAAGGAAGAAGATTGCGTCCCTACCCTACTCCCATTAAAATATAAAAAGGAGCATATCGTAATATGCCCCTTTTAAATATATATCGTAAAAACCTACAATAGCTGCTGCTACAACTTTTTGGATGGACTGTTTAGAGGCAACTTATAGGTCGGATCTTCCAACACATTCACTTCAATAATCTTATCTGCATTTTGCAATAATCTTTGGCAATCTTTACTAAGATGTTTTAGCTGTACTTTCTTCCCTACTTTCAAGTAACGCTGAGTAATTTTGTTAAGTGCTTCAATAGCTGACATGTCTGCTACACGACTTTCTTTGAAATCTATAACCACTTCTTCGGGATCATTTAGCACATCAAACTTTTCGTTGAATGCAGCTACTGAACCAAAGAAGAGTGGCCCATATATCTCATAGTGCTTCACCCCAATCTCGTCTATGTGCTTTCTGGCTCTAATGCGTTTTGCATTGTCCCAAGCAAACACCAATGCTGAAATGACAACTCCTACAATCACTGCTAAAGCCAAATTACCTAAGAAAACAGTCACAAGTGTTACCACCACTATTACAAACACGTCCGATTTGGGCATTTTGTTGAATGTGCGCAAGCTTGACCACTCAAAAGTGCCAATTGCTACCATAATCATCACTCCAGTTAGTGCAGCCATTGGCAATAGCTCTATTACCCCTGAGCCAAACATCACAAACATCAGCAAAGCCAGTGCAGCTACAATTCCTGACAGTCTCGCTCTTGCACCCGATGAGATATTGATTAAACTCTGACCAATCATGGCACAACCACCCATTCCTGAAAACACTCCTGAGAGCATATTTGCTACACCTTGTGCTACAGCTTCTTTGTTGCTACTACCACGGGTTTCTGTTATTTCATCAACAATGTTGAGTGTCAACAAACTCTCTATCAATCCCACGGCGGCCATGATAGCAGCATAAGGAAATATAATGCTCAATGTTTCAAAAGTGAAGGGAACTTTGGGTAAATGGAAAGGAGGAAATCCACCTTGTATGGAAGCAATATCTCCCACAGTGTGAGTGTTTATTCCAAAAACTACTACCAACCCAAACACTGTGAGAATGGCTACTAATGATGCAGGAATCACTTTAGTTATTTTTGGCAATCCCCAGATAATTAGCATGGTCAGAAGCACCAATCCAAGCAATACGTAAAGTGGTGAGCCTGTTAACCAGTTTCCAGAAGTGTCTTTAAATTGGTCGAGCTGTGCCATGAAAATGATAATAGCCAATCCGTTTACAAAACCAAATATAACAGGTTGGGGGACCAATCGCATCAACTTACCCAACTTTAATATACCTGCCAATACTTGGATAATTCCTGCAAGTACAACTGTAGCAAACACATACTCCACGCCATGCGAAATGGCTAAAGCTACAATTACAACTGCTACCGCTCCTGTTGCTCCCGAAATCATTCCTGGTCGTCCGCCAAGAATGGAAGTGACTAACCCCATTACAATGGCAGCATAGAGTCCTGTTAATGGTGATAGCCCTGCAATTAAAGCAAAAGCAATTGCTTCGGGAACTAAAGCCAAGGCTACTGTGAGGCCTGATAGTATCTCGGTTTTATAATTGATAGTCTGTTTGAAATCAAAGATGTTGAGGATTTTTTTCATCTATAATTTTGTTATCTTTGGTATTGAAAACGCCGAAGAAAAGTGAATCGTTTAATATATAGTTGGATAAATGTATGCTCGCGAAGCATTGCGAAAAGTAGTTATGACAGAGCTGTTCTATGAGTTTTATCTTCTATCGTTTGATTGATATGCTTTTAGCTTTCGTTTTTTGAATTTGCAAAAATACTATTATTAAGTGACATCTGGAAATATAACAAAAGGTGATGCGAGATTTAAAGAGATTGCATATTCCAGTAACTATCTTTTTCTATCCTTTCTGTGAGTGTTGAATATCTTCTACTTTTCATGCAATTTCAAACGTAACAATCTATTAACTATGCATAAAAAGAGGTTGAGCCCCCACCCCATTTTATTTATATGCTTAAATTTTACTACCTTTGCACACTCAAAAATAAAAACGAAAAAAAATGGCATTACAATGCGGTATTGTTGGACTTCCTAATGTAGGTAAGTCAACTCTTTTCAATTGCTTATCTAATGCGAAAGCGCAATCGGCTAACTTTCCATTCTGTACTATAGAACCCAATATTGGAGTAATAACTGTTCCCGACGAACGAATAAATAAATTATCTGAAATTGCTAAACCTCAACGTGTGCAGCCTACCACAGTAGAAATTGTGGACATTGCAGGCTTGGTGAAAGGTGCAAGTAAAGGTGAAGGATTAGGGAACAAGTTCTTGGGTAATATCCGCGAAACAGATGCAGTGTTGCATGTATTACGCTGTTTTGATGACGAAAACGTAACTCATGTTGACGGCAGCATTAATCCAGTGAGAGACAAAGAGATCATCGATGTTGAGTTGCAGCTAAAAGACTTGGAAACAATAGAAGCACGAATTGCTCGTGTTGAAAAATTAGCCAAAACAGGGCAAGATAAAGATGCAATTAGAGCATTGGCTGTTTATACAAAAATACATGATGCATTGGTGAAAGGTGAATCTGCTCGTACTGTAACATTCGAAAGCAAAGAAGACACCAAAGTGGCCAATGAGCTATTCTTACTTACATCAAAGCCTGTGATGTATGTTTGCAATGTGGACGAAGAAAGCGCAGTAAGTGGCAACAAATATGTGGAGCAAGTGCGCGAAGCGGTGAAGAACGAAAACGCTCAAATTATTGTTGTTGCTGCAAAGATTGAATCCGAAATAGCAGAGCTCGATACTTATGAAGAACGACAAGAGTTCCTTTCTGAAATAGGATTGGAAGAGTCGGGTGTGAACCGTCTTATCAAATCGGCTTATCGCTTGCTGAATCTAAAAACATACTTTACAGTTGGCCCTCTTGAGGTGCGTGCATGGACATTTGAAGATGGATGGAAAGCACCACAATGTGCTGGTGTAATTCATACAGACTTCGAGAAGGGTTTTATTCGCGCCGAAGTAATCAAGTATGAAGATTTTATTAGCTATGGTTCAGAGAATGCTGTGAAAGAAGCTGGTAAGATGAGTGTAGAGGGTAAAGAGTATGTAGTACATGATGGAGATGTGATGCATTTTAGATTTAATGTATAATTAAATCATGGCTTGAGATATATGATTTATCCCTTCAGGATAATAGAGTGGGTGGGTGTGTCTTTTTTTGGCGCACCCTTTTTCGTCTCATACATTGTTTAGCCCTTTTAGTGATTCATGCAATTGCTTTCTGGCATTTGCAGCTCAGATGCAATTCTTTTTCCATAGTTTGAACTCACTATGGTGGCAAACGATTCTTCAATGAGCTGCTTCTTAGCTACTTTATTTAGCTATAGAGCTTTCTAATGGGTCTGAAATATCAACTAACCCTTTCTGACTTCTAAAGCTCACTCTATTGTATCAGCCACATCTTCATATAATAAAAATATTGCTTTTGTATAACAGCATCCCACTCATCCATCCTCTTCAATTGCCTTGAAAGTATAGATTACTCCCCCGTTTACTGCTTCTTTTACTATTGATCTATTAGAAAATGCTTTTTTGCTAGTTCAATACCACATTAGCCTCCTTACCGAGGACTCAATTGTTAGGTCAATGCAGTATTGAGTATCTAAAAGAGGTTGCATTCGATAGGTCAATATGTATAGCGTGACTAAAAAAGACTCTGCAAGCAAGCCAATGCGGTCTTGAATAGTTTAAAAAGGCGTGGTTAGGTAGGTCAATAACGTATTGTCTATCTAAAACAGGCTTTCTAAGTAATTCACTACCGATTAGACCTACCAAAACAGGCTTTTTTAGCAGAACAATACGCTATAAAGTAGCATCTCATTCAGCGATCACTGTTTCTGAGCAGTTGTTTGTTATTTCTGCGGATAGGTATGGCACTTCATTGCTATTAAAAGTAGAAAGCAAAGGGTAGGTCAGCCTTTCCTACTTGTTTTTTGTTATAACAGCACAATGATTTGGGACTTCATTACGGATGGAGGCAGTGAATGAGGAGTAAGTCTGTGTTAGATGGAAGTTGTTTGTTACATCTGACTAAGATTTGTCTCTT
>CAYTJC010000097.1:0-6751 GCA_964437875.1 uncultured Dysgonomonadaceae bacterium | reverse complement strand
ATTGGTTTGATAAGGAGTACGAAATTTAACAGCATTGGCACGAGCCAAACTTCCATCAATTGTATCGCCTGTAGATGCACCAGTAAACATACCTATTTTAAAAGGATTTCCTTTTGCATGCTCTTCTTCAGCTCTTTTGGCTAAAGCAACGGGTACTACTTTTGGACATCCGGCATGCGTAAATCCACTAAAACCAACATTTTGGTCATGATTAATAAGTGCTGCAGCTTCATCAGCACTAATAAATTTTAAAGCCATTATTAATTATTTTATTATGTAATTTATTCATATTTGCGATTAAGAATCTCGCTATATATGATTGC
This sequence comes from uncultured Dysgonomonadaceae bacterium, assembly GCA_964437875.1. Taxonomy (GTDB): domain Bacteria; phylum Bacteroidota; class Bacteroidia; order Bacteroidales; family Dysgonomonadaceae; genus UBA2632. The sequence continues at coordinate 6,428 of CAYTJC010000097.1, read as the reverse complement.
TTTTTTGAGTTCTTCAGTTTTGTTGCCATGAAAAAGATTATCTGTAAATGACACTTCACTTGAACCCTCATCTTGATAAGTTATACTTTCCATATCATCCTCTTTGAACAGTGACTCAGACAATGACGAGGTTCCTTCTTGAAGTGTTTGTATGCTTTTTCTTTTTCTATTATATGCTTCTTGAGAAGAAGATACCAGTTGAGGTTCTTTATTCTGTACCAAATCAGCTTTCTGTTGACGCTCAAAAGGGTTTTGAAATACCGGGGGCAATGGAGGCAATGTTTCTTCTACCTCCCAAGGTTCGTGAAGTGCAGGTTGTAAAGGTTTTTGTTTCTCTTTTTGTGTCTCTATTTTTTCTTTATTTGATTTCAGAATAAAGTTGACTATAAACACAATAAAAGCAATTATTAAAAATCCAAGATCGCCTATATCCATTTTTTCATTACTTTTGTGGTTCAGACAAAAGTACTCATTTTATTCGAGATACAAAAGATTGGTTATAAATGAATACAAAAAAATAATCGAGTGCTACTTAACAGTCACACTCGATTATTCAACCAAAACTTAACTATGAAAAAATAAGTACATATTTGTACTGACAAATATAATTAAACAATAGTTAAGATGCAAATATTACAGAACATATTTTGCAGTAGTTCTATTTAATATTTGAATCATCCTCTTTATGAGGAGTAAATATTTACTAACGAAGAGAAAACATGACAATAGAAAATAAAACATATCAAGCCGAAGAGAAAAAACTATTTATTGAAACTTATGGTTGTCAAATGAATGTTGCAGACACAGAGGTTGTAGCTTCTATTATGGAAATGGACGGATACACCATAACTGAAGACTTGGAAGAAGCTGATGCAGTATTTGTAAACACTTGCTCTATTAGAGAAAATGCAGAGCAACGCGTGATACAACGACTTGAATATTTCAATGCAATAAAACGAAAAAGAAATAATAAACTCATCATTGGAGTGCTAGGCTGCATGGCAGAAAGAGTGAAGGAAGTCTTGATAGAGCAACATCATGCAGACTTAGTAATTGGGCCCGACGCTTATCTGGATTTGCCCAACTTGATAAGTGCTACCGAGCAAGGAGAGAAAGCTATCAATGTGGAGTTATCCAAAACAGAAACATACAAAGATATTATTCCATTAAAAATAGGAGGTAGTAACATTTCGGGCTTTATATCTATTATGCGTGGATGCAATAACTTTTGCACCTACTGCATAGTTCCTTACACTAGAGGGCGAGAAAGAAGCAGAGATGCAGAAAGCATCCTCAACGAAGTGAATGATATGAAGAAAAGAGGCTTTAAAGAGATTACTCTTTTGGGGCAAAATGTAAATTCCTATCTTTACTCTAATGGAGGCGAGCCTATTGATTTTTCAGATCTGCTAGAAATGGTTGCAAAGCATGCACCAGAAATACGTGTACGATTTATGACTTCACATCCTAAAGATATGACAGATAAAACGCTACACACAATAGCCAACAACGATAACATCTGCAACTTCATCCATTTGCCATTTCAATCGGGAAGTTCACGCATGTTGAAAATGATGAATAGAAAATACGACCGAGAATGGTATCTACAAAGAATTGAAGCTATAAAAAGAATAATTCCTGGTTGCGGACTTTCTACCGATATAATGTGTGGTTTTCATGACGAAACGGAAGAAGATCACCAAGAAACACTATCTTTGATGAAAGAGATCATGTTTGACTCTGCATTTATGTTCAAATATTCAGAAAGACCTGGCACATTTGCCTCAAACAAACTTAAAGATAATGTGCCCGAGGATGTAAAGAAACGTCGATTACAAGAAATTATCGATTTGCAACGAGAACACATGGAGATGAGCAACCAAAAAGATGTAGGAAAAGAAGTTGAAGTTTTAATTGAAGGATACTCTAAGAAATCGCACAATCAGTTTTTTGGAAGAACTAGCGAGAGTAAAGTTGTGGTATTTAATAAAGAATCTTACAAAATAGGTCAAACTGTAAGAGTAAAAGTAAATGGATACACATCTGCAACTCTTTTGGGAGAATCGCTTGTAAAATAAAAGCCCTTTGTACAAATTTATAATCTTATAAACAAAATGACCTGTTCATACGTTTCATCTATGTATTTAACCAAACTCAATGGTTAAATCATATTATTAATAACAATCTATAAACATTAAAAAAAAAGACATTATGAAGAATTCAGAATCAAAATTATTATTAGGATTAGGTATTGGTGTTGCATTAGGCGCAGCTATTGGTTACATTATGGGTAACGACAAAAAAGAAGAATGGCTAGACCAAGCTAATATGTTTGCTGATAAAGTAAGAGCTAACGTAAAGACTGCTGTTTATAAAGGTAAGAACGAAGTTGATGATCTTAAAAACGATATTGAAGACATAACTGAAATAGCAAAAAAAGAATTATCTAAAAAGTAAGAATACTGAAATTACCTAAACGATGGAAGAAAAGAAAGTAAGTACATTGTTCGAGGAGATGAAGGACGATTTATCAGAATATGTTTCCAATAGACTCAGGCTCTTTAAATTGCAAACTTACTCAAAAACAAGTAAGAGCGGAGCATCATTAATTTACACCATCATAGCGATACTATTAATTTTGTTTGCAATCAATCTTGTTTTCATTACCATAGCAATATATCTAGGCGAAATTCTTGAGAGTATGTCTCTAGGATTTGCCATAGTATCTTTGTTTGCAGTAATAGTTGTAGCAATAATTATAAAGGCGAGAAAACGTATAAGAAGCAATTTGACAAATAGGATAGTATCTTCCCTTATGAATGATGATAAAGAATAACAACATTATGAAAACATACAAACTAACTCCCTTAGATCAACTAAAACTTGAAGAAAAACAACTGCGCGAAGAGATTTTAATCGCTGAGCAAAAAATGGCTTTTCAACTACAATATATCAATGATAACTGGGGAGCAATGTTACTCAAAAGTGTATCTTCATCAATAATGAACAAGGTTACTGACAGAGTTGAAAGCTCTTCCCCTGTTTCTAGCTCTTCTTACCTAACAAGGTCAGCAGGTGGTGGTTGGGGACGTTTTTTTCTTTCTAATTATAGGTCTGTTGGTTCTACGGGTTGGAAATTACTTAAACCAATTGCACTAACCTTTATAACTAAAAAAGTTACATCTAAACTCTTCTCAAAGAAAAAGAGAAGATAATCTTTGAAAGCCATACTTCAAGAAAATATTAAAATAATTATTTTATTTTGTAGAGCGGTGGACGGTATTTATACCGTCCACTTTTGCTATTATAGAGCATAAATGTTGTACATCTTTCACACTATGTACACTCACATCCATTTGGCCATCAAATATACCGTCTTTAGAAGATATATTCATACCTAAAATATTTACTGTAGCATCTTCTGATATTTTTGCTACAATGCGATTCAATATTCCTTTTTGATCAATACCCGTGAAAGATATAGTTGCCTGAAATGAGTATTGTTTATAGTCGTTCCAAGCAACTTCTATAACTCTATCTCCAAAATTTGCTTTTAACTTAAGCCCAACTTGGCAAGAGCTTTTGTGCACTTCTACAGACTCATCGTCAGCAACAAAACCAAACACATCGTCACCTGGCAAAGGATCGCAACACGAGGGAACAATAAAATTTTTAACCTGTTTATTCTCAGTTAAATTATATATTTTTTTACGATCTACCTTCTCTCCGTCAATGTCAGCTTCCTTTTTGTCATCTTTAGGTTGTAAGCTTATTTTTACTTTTGCACTATCATCCGAAGGCTTACGCATTGCATTATATGCCTGCTTCATGTAGCGCAGTAATAAATTATCCGATTGCTCTTTATCCTTAACCTTGAAAAAATCAGTGTGATTCTGAGGTAGTTCAATCTCATTATTGCCTATTTGATAAAACAGCTCATCCTTTCTATCAATATTATAATAGTGAAGAATTTTATCTAGCATGTACCTTTCAATAGGTTCTTTGTCGAACAACTTGTCAAGTTTCAGCTTTCCTTGTTTTGCAATTATTCGTTTTTCACGTCGAAGTGCTGCTTCTATTTTCGTTCGTGCTTTGGCCGTAGTAACAAAATTGAGCCACTCAGGTTGTGGTTTTTGTGAGGTAGAAGTTAAAATCTCTACCTGATCACCACTACTCAGCTTTTGGCTCAACGGAACTAACTTGTGATTAACTTTAGCTCCAAGACAATTATCTCCTATATCTGAATGAAGAATGTAAGCAAAATCTAGAGCTGTTGCACCTAATGGCAGAGTTCTGATATCACCTTTGGGTGTGAAAACAAAAATCTCCATCGCAAACAGATTCAACTTAATGGTATCTAGAAAATCAACTGCATTAGGGTTGGGATTGGCCAATATCTCCTGAATAGTCTTTAGCCACTTATCAAGCTCTGTATCCTCTTCTATTTTATTTGCTTTGTATTTCCAGTGAGCAGCAAATCCTTTTTCTGCTATATCATCCATTCTGCGGCTACGAATCTGAATCTCAATCCACTTTCCGTCCGGACCCATCACTGTTAAATGGAGGGCCTGATAACCATTTGATTTTGGACGACTCACCCAATCGCGTATTCTATCGGGACGAAGTTTGTAAATGTCAGTAATGGCTGAATATATATCCCAACACTGCTTCTTCTCATCCATACCAGGATAAATCTCGAAGATAATTCTAACAGCAAAAAGATCGTATATTTCTTCAAAACTAACATTCTTCTTATCCATCTTATTTGAAATAGAATAAACGGATTTGACACGAGCTCTCATCTCATACTCAATGTCCATTTTATCTAACTCTAGCACAACAGGCTTAGCGAAATTTTCATATATTTTATTTCGCTCACTAGCAGTATCTTTTATTTTCTCAGTAATCTCCGCAAAAGTTTCGGGATGCTCATACTTAAAGCAAAGCTCTTCAAGTTCAGTTTTAATGGCAAACAACCCTAGACGATGTGCCAAGGGTGCATATATATACATTGTTTCGCCAGTAATTTTATATTGTTTGGCAGGAGCCATAGAAGACAAAGTGCGCATATTGTGCAAACGATCCGCAATTTTTATAAGAATTACGCGAATATCGTTAGACATGGTGAGCAGTAGTTTCCTGAAATTTTCGGCCTGCGCAGAAACATCGGCTCCAAACATGCCACTCGATATCTTTGTGAGACCATCAACAATACGTGCAATTCTCTCACCAAAAATCATCTCAAGGTCCTCAACTGTATAGTCAGTGTCTTCAACCACATCATGAAGCAAAGCTGCAGAAATTGAGGTAGAACCCAAACCAATTTCTTTAGAAGCAATACGAGCAACTGCTAAAGGATGCATTATATATGGTTCGCCCGACCTACGACGTGTACCTTTATGGGCTTCGTAAGCTAGATTATACGCTTTAGTTATAATTTCAATTTTTTTGCGATGGTTCGACGAAAGGTAGTCATTAAGAAGAGCTTGAAACTCATCTTCAACCATTTTATCTTCTTCTAATATTTTATTGTCTTCGCTCATATTGAAAAATAAAAAAAAACATTGCCCTAATATCCAAGATTGATTATTGTCTTAGACGAAGTTACAAATAAATCCTCTAAATACGCAAAAAAGCTTTATATATTTCTTGCTTTATGCTGAGTTACTTACACTTCTACCATAAACCAATGAGCAATAACAGATTTTTTTTAAAACCCAACCTGTAATCTGATTTACTCTGCACAAACTGCTTATAATAAAACCAATAAATATAACTCGTTACAGAGATAAGATTAAAACCACTTAAAGCAAACAAACAAGGCATATAGACAAATTGCCCCACAGTTTGACAACAAGAATTGTGACTGGTTATAAAACAACCATAATTTCAATATTTCATATTAAAATTATGGTTGTTTTGGATGCATTGTATGTAATAGAGTTTTACTTAAAATTCAAAATCAACAATGTGATTTTATGATGAATTTACGAATAAAAAACAGCTTTTATACTGTTTTTATATTATTGATGTTCATCGCGTAACAAATCATTTACAGTTTTTACAGGATTAAAAGTGTTGATTGGCACCTCAACAAAAATAGTGTTCCAATCGCTCATCGCCCCATTCCACAAACCAGGTAACTCAAGAGCCCTAAGCGGCCTGCCATTTTTGGATTTTGATGAAATAAAACCCGTATCTTTATCAACATAGTTGAGCAAATTGAACTTCTTTCCATCTTTGTCTTTAATAGCACAAACTAAATCTACAGGATTGAAGTGAGTTGCCTTATCGGATAAATTGGCAGCTGTTTTTTCATCAATTTGTGAGCCTTCTAATATATGTGGTGAGAAACTTCCATCTTTGTTTTCAACAATAAATGGGCCTCCACCAGGTTCTCCCTCATTGCGCACCATACCACAAACTCT
>CAYTJC010000096.1:0-6856 GCA_964437875.1 uncultured Dysgonomonadaceae bacterium | reverse complement strand
CCTTTCAGCTTTTCTGCAGCACGGTTACTTCTGTACTCTTGGAAAAAACTAAGCAAAGAGCTCACAATAATCATTGCTGTGATAACAATCACAGTCTTCCAATCTTCTTCGCCTGGAGTTGAAAACCAAACATCTATCAAATAGGATATGACAACTATGGCTACAAGAATAAGAATGAAAGGGTTGGCAAACGATTTTATCAATTGGGTGTACCATGCAGGAGCTCTATCATAATCCACTTCGTTCAGACCATACTTTGTGATCCTACTCTTAGCAGTCTCCTCAGTAACTCCATCTGCCGAGCTATCTAGCATTTTGTAGACTTCGTCTATTTCCTGACGCGATGCCTTTCGAAGCTTTTCGGCAGCAATTAAATTCAATTTAGAATCCGAATCAGATTCTAAAGGCCTTTTTGGGGCGGGGATTGTTTTCTTCATATATCAAATAATTGAATTGTTCTCTATTTAGGCGTATCAACACTCTAATCTACCCGATTGTTATTTTTGTTTTGCATAAAGTCTGCAATATTCTTCACAGATACTTCCATTCTTCTTTTCAGAGCCTCCTCCGTTTTATAAGCAACGTGGGGAGTTAGGACAACATTGTCCAGCTTTAACAGCCTGTTGTTGAAGTCGATGGGCTCCTGTTCAAAAACATCTAGGCCAGCACCTGCAATTTCGTTCTGCTCTAATGAAGCAATTAGATCTGATTCATTTACAACAGGACCGCGAGCGGTATTTACTAAAATAGCAGTTTCTTTCATTGCACTCAACTCCTTCTTAGTAATAATTCCCTTAGTCTCTTTGTTGAGAGGAAGATGTACCAAAACTATATCTGCAGCTGCAAAGAAGGCTTGTTTATCCGTTATGTATTTCCCACCAAGAGCTTTGAATGATTCACTTTCGCTTTAAAACATAAGCATAAATAAAAAAAGTCCATCACTCTTGTAATAAACATACAAGAGTGACAGACTTTTTAAAAATGTTGCATTCAACTATTAGCTTTCAGACAAAGTGAAAATAGCATCTAACTCTTCCGAGTAATAGATTTTAGGGCCAAGGCAATAAACCACCTCTTTTTCTACAACAATGGGACTCTTGCCAAATCTTTCCAGAAAAATAGTATGTACCACGTACAATTTCACCATTTGTGCATGTACGCCAAAAATATTTACTTCTCGGTTGTAAGATTTAACCAAATCTTCATTGCTTAGAGCTTCATAATAAGCTCTATTTTCTTCACGTTGCTGTTTGTCGGAGTCGTTTGGGATGTATATCCCTGCCCGGGTGTTGGGTCTTTGGAATTTGTTCTTCATAACTTTTCCTTTTTGAGATTAGGCACATCGTTAAACCACCTTCGCATGACTGCAGGTTGGCAGCACCATTTTGGTGCTTCTTGATGTAATACGTGCAAATATAGTTAAACAATTTCAATTTTGCAAGAGAGTTAGGCTTATTATTTAACGTATGAAGCAATTGTTATTCCAATACTCTTATCATTTCACGCCTATAATCTTCATTTATAGTTATCTCATTGTGACTTTCACCCTTCAGTGTAATCAATTGAATTTGATCTTTAAACTCTTCTTTCAGCTTTACCGACCATCTATAATCAACAATTTCATCTCTGTCTCCATGAAAAATAACAACAGGACATTTGCACTTTTTCAAGAATTTGTTTGTGCGCAACTTGTATTTCAATACAAATGTTGGAAAGTGAAATTGCTTGCTCAACATCTCTGCAAAACTGTAGAAGGGCGCCTGCAGAATTAATAGTTTAGGATTGTTTTTGGATGCTAGCTTAGCACCCAATGCAGTTCCTATGGAGTAGCCTAGTATTATTATATCTTCTTCTTTGTAGGTTTCCTTCAGCTTGTTGTAAGCTATTTGATTGTCTTCAAACAATTGTTTTTCTCCAGTTATCTTTCCCTCACTCTTCCCGAAGCCTCTGTAGTCGAGTATAAAAACATCGTAGTTCATGTCTGTATATAACCGAGCCACAGTGCCCCACGATTCTAACGAACCTGCATTGCCATGCAGATAGAATATCACACCTTTACTATTATCAGCCTCAAACAAGAGTGCATTTATCAGTTTGTTATCAGCTGTTTTAATCATCAACTCTTTATAATCCTGTCCGAAGTAGTAGCGATAACTTTGCTCTAATTTCTGAGGAAAGAACATCAATTTTTCTTGAAAGAAATAAAGAAGTCCAATAAGCAAGATGCTTAATAGTCCTATTATTATTACTATTATTTTAAATACTCCCATCATGCTCTTCTCCATTATATTTATTATCCATACTGCAATGACTATAAGTTCTGTTTTAAACTTACATTCAATTGTCGTCCTTCTCTCATTGCATTTTTATCTTTTGACGAACCAAATGCAAAACCCATAAACATACCCAGTGGCATACCCACTATAAATAGTGCAATGTAGCCAACATGCATCCCTATTACTCCCATTACAATACTCATTGGAATTCCAAACACTGTCATGCCCCTGTTTGTCCATAGAGTGCGATAATAATTCATAGGTACAACTTTATGCTTCTTTTCAATCAGCCTGCTTATTGTAGTTAGCTTCTTTTGTATAGCTACTCTCATGCTAGCATCATTGGTTGGTGCAGCATTCAACTCTTCAATTTCCCTATTAACAGCACTTATGGTATCGTCAGGAAAACTCCAACTGTTCAATTCATTTATATAAGCATTGAATTGCTTATATACTTCATTCAGTTTTGGAGAATTCATCTTCTGCTCGTACCTTCTTAGTTTTACAATTTTCATTAGGTATAGCTTTATTTTTATAGATATATCAGTTATTTTTCAAACACTTTCAGCCCAGCTTTAGCAATACGCACATCTTCATTGCCATGTGCACCGCCTACTCCAATTCCACCCACAACTTTCCCATTAATAAAGATGGGGATACCTCCGTCCATAACCAAAATATTCTCATCCAAAAAACGGACATCTTCTGGAATGGTTCCCTCTTTTATTCCCCGAGCAATCTCTGCAGTTTCGCGCTTTTGAGAACATGCAGTATAGGCTTTTTTATAACTTGCTCTCAATGTATGCACTCCCGCATTGTGATGCCTGAGCACGCCAAGGGTCTGCCCAGATTTATCTACTACCGTTACTGTTATGTATATGCCATCTTTCTCAGCTTCATCAAAAGTTGATTGAATAATTTTGGCTGTCATGCTTCCTGTAAGAACTGGTTCTTGCAGAGGTTCACTTTGTGAGTATGTCATTGCTGTAAGGGTTAAGAGTATGAGTATTATATTTGTTTTCATTTTGACTTTGCTTTTATGTTCTGCTGCCTTTTTCTATCTGCTTCAAAGACTACCACTTCAATTGCTCTCATGGGAGATATTTCATAGTTATAGTTGCCTTTTATTTTCTTGTGAAGTTCAGGATATCCTTTGTTCGTTGCAATAGAGTCTATAATTGACAAATAGCTTTTATAAGTTTTGGGATTGTTAATACCATACGTACTTTTCTTTCCTGTTACAAATCTAAAGATGCGACTATCCCAAATTGCATATTTTGATGGATTGATAAAATGCAACAACTTAGACAAACCTATCAAAGAATTATTGATAGTAACTATAAGATATTGAATTTCTTCATTATCAAGAATGGTGTCAGACTTAGCTTTATTGAGCAGTGCTAAAGTCTTATCTATATCCTGAAGATTGAGATTTATAATAGTTGGCATCCAAGCATAAACAAAATGGCTAGAGATTATCAAATGATGCTCTTTAATTTCACCTTTTATATTCTCAAAATAATTGACAAACTCTATATATGATATTGAATATGAGTTGTCAACCGAAAGCTCAAAATCAAGGGCTTCTTTTTTGAAAACATCAAAGTTTAAATGTTTATTCATGATTGTTGCCTTAAGATTATTTGCCTATATATATATGTATGTAGTATTTTTAATTTGAATGTTTTTGAACTTATGCAATAAATATACAACTTTTCAATTAAACAGTTGCAGCTTTCGTCTACTATCTACTTCGCAATATTTAATTTCATCTATATGCTGGTAATTTTCATCTCGTAAATTTAATATACACAGTCAAAGACCACTTAATCTATCTAAAAAAGAAAAACCACCTCCTCTCTACCCTACAAATCTTCCAATAAAAACCAATCTCCTCGATGTAGCCCTACAAAAGCTCAAATAAAATATATTTAGACTTTTGTAGTAGTACAAAACCGCAAATAAAATATATTAGAGCTATTGTAGGGGTACAAAACCATAAATAAAACTTATTGGGACTTTTGTAGTAGTACAAAACTACAAATAAAATATATTTGGACTTTTGTAGGGGTACAAAACCGCAAATAAAAATTATTGAAGCTTTTGTAGGGGTACAAAACCGTAAATAAAAATTATTAGGACTTTTGTAGGCCTACGAAGGAATAAATACAAAATATCAGTCCCAAAGTTGTCAATCAAAAGCAACAAATAAGAGTTTATGGATAGGAAGGTATATTGAAGTTTTATGGGAAGGAACTATGCAATATACGACTGACACAATAGCACAAAAAACAATAAACAGACTGCCATAATTACCGATTTTATACAAATAAATTAAATAAACGGTGTTTTTGCATTATTTATGACATAAAGTCAGTGTTGAAAGTGATATTTGCATCATTTTACGCAAAGATCAGTTGTTTAAGATTTTTTGGCACACATATTGAACTAGTGGAGTTGTATTTATTGAGTAAAACTCTTCGATGACATTTACAACACGAGTGTAAACAACGGGAAAAGAGAAACTCTATCATTTTAATAATATATGTGTATGATAAAGTTAACACAGTCGGAATTGATAAAAATTCCATACAGCAGGCTACTAAAATTAGAATTGCCTCGTTTTGCAAATAGAGTAATAGGTATTGTGGATAAACACAATCCTGAAGAACTAAAAATTCTTGAATCGTTTAATCTACTGGTTGCCGAACAACCAAGGATAGATGTACTGATAGACAAGTATGGACCACATCCTCAAACTGAGGAGCTTTTTAATCTTCGGAAAATGCGTTCGCTTTATATTAGTGCAATTAGGTTTCGCCTAAAAGTAGTAATAAGGGAAGACAAAAGCGGCGAGAATGACGAAGTGAAAGTGGTGAAAGATGAAATCAATCATTTTTTCAAAAATCTAGATTTGAGTAAAAACGAAGAGATGTTTAACCAAAAAGTTCATGACTTTTATGCTGCAATATCCCAGAGTGAAGAGCTGGCTAATGCACTAGATTCATTAGAGTTCATGGAGCATCTTGAAAATCTGCAAATTGTTCACAATTCTATTCAGCATCTTATTTATAAAAGATTGAATTCGATTTCGGCAAGACCCCATGAGACAACTCCAGAACTTAAAAGACCTGTGATTACGGCAACGAGAAATCTGATAAAACATGTCGAAATTTCGCCGTTTTTAAACCCAGATATAAATTATGCTCCGTTGTTTAGCGAGTTAAATCAATTATCTACAGAATACAGAAATCTGATAAACAAACGAGTATTGTTTAATAAGCGGAGAGCTGAAAAAATTGAGAATGGTGAAAATGGTGAATCTACCGAAGCAACCACAACTACTCACTCCATGGATCCTCTAATGAAGATGCTGCATCTGAGTGATGAAGAGTTGAGAGTGAACGGAAATGGAACTGAGTTGTTAGAAACTGAAAAAGCAGCTGCAATGTCGTCCAAAACTATGCAACTGCCTCTTACTGATAATAACGAGGCTTTAGAATTGTAAATGTGTGTGTGTAATTTAATTGTGAGATTAAATTAATCTATAAAAAAGCCCCACTTCTCGTGTATTTGGGGCTTTTTTTGTGCCCAAACTTCACGATTTGTATGTTCTTAAGAACGTATGCATTGCTTTCTACCTGAAAAAGAATTGCATTGCAAATATAAAGAGAAAGTAATTGGTGTGCAAATGTTAGGTATAATAATTGATTTATTAACCTTGTCAAACTACCACTATTCCTTTAAATAATATACAACTTATTTGTGTATGCTGTTATTATTAACGAGCTTTGCTCTGAAGTAAAGAACTACTTGGTGCATATTAACAATTGAGCCAATGCACATTACAACATTTTATTTAGCCCCACAATTATGAAAATAAAAAGAACAAGCGTTTACTCACTAGCTCTGCTTGTGGTACTATCACTGTTTTCTTGTATAGACAATGCTTATGATTTGACTGATATCGACTCCACTGTAGGTGTCAAAATAAATGACTTGGCTATTCCGTTAAATCTAGATGCAATAACACTCCAAAACATACTCAACCTAGAAGACGACAGTCAAGTTAAAGAAATCAATGGCGAATATGCTTTTCTGGAGGAAGGCAGTTTTGAATCCACCCCCATAGAAGTGCCTTCCTTTACTATACCAGCTCCAAAGATTACTCCCATTAATGAATCGTTAGATCTTGTCTCTTACGGAATTGAAGCTTCCCTGCTCACGCTCAGTGGTGAATCTTCACTTCACAGCTTCCCCGACGATTATATCCTGTTTAAAGCCGAGGTAAACGAGATAGATGGTGTTTCCACTTCCATCAATCTTGAAGCTCAACACATCGATCCCGCTTTAGTGAAGATTGATGAAATAGGCACCCACTTCCTTTTAAAGCTTTCTTTCAGCTTTATCGGATTGGATGCTTTTCTTAATAGCATTGAAATAGAAGACCTAGCAATTCAATTGCCTAAAGGGCTTAAAGCCACTGCATCCGATGGAGGTGCTTATGACCCTGGCACTGGTATGCTATCATACAACAACACCCTTTTATCAGACGCCAATCTACAAAAAGAACTCACCCT
>CAYTJC010000095.1:0-6874 GCA_964437875.1 uncultured Dysgonomonadaceae bacterium | reverse complement strand
GTGTCGCTACCATACCATCCTGGATAAACATGAACAGCATATCCAATGTTAGACCCCTCTATAGGATTATTAGCAAAACCACTATATGAAGATTGATAAGCTAAACCAGGTATCAAAATGATATTATTACTGTTAGTTCTAATCTTATTTACAATAGTTTGAAAAAATATTTTCAAATTATCAAAGTGCCCTTGACCAGTGCTTGAATAGGTTCCGTTTGATCCTAAGATATCGATAGGCTCATTTGCTAATTCAAACATTATCGCTGAATTATTTTTTATTTTAGGATGACTTGAAACAATATCCCAAACCTCTTCCAAAAACAGATTGTAGTTGTCACCTACAGCTATTCTCTCTGGGGAAACACCTGGAGGGCGAAAAACAACATATAACCCTTTTAAAATGGCATGTTCGGCCATGGGAATAAATACCTCATCTAAATATTTTTTAAACCTAGTCTGCGAAAAGCGCTCATGACCTTCATAGCGAACAGAAGGTTTGCTGTGATCATCGCTCCAATAAGGATCCATATGCATTCGCACAAAGCTCATTTCCCATCCAACAGCCATTATACGATTTATCAGTGTTTTATTGTAAGCCAAACACCCTGACACATCATGATTATTCCATTTATTTTGATTGAAAAAAGGACTGTATGTTTGTGCAAATCCATGTAGGTTTACAATTTCTCCTTCTTCATTTTTCAGATACCTACCCTCAACTCGCAATTTAGACAGTTTACTTTCCGGCTCAGTTTCTTCTGTATCATCTGGTTGTTCTACTACTTTTTCTGTATCTGGGCTTGGTCTATCTACCTCAATTGCATTTTCTGAGAATGCATTTAATGTAATAATAAGAATTATTAATAAGGTTGTTGAAAATTTCTTCATAGCTAAAGAGTTTAAATTTTATAGTTAAGCCCCATCTTAGAATTTCTTTTTTCAAAAATATGAAAATTGATTCATTTTCCGAAACTTATCGATTTTATAATTGATGCTCTATTTTTTTGCGCATATCACGTTCCTCTTTGGGAATGCCTAGCAGTTCTGTCTCAAAAGTCAAGTGCGAACATTCTTTAATGTAAAGTAACTTCATTCCTTATCATCATTCCTAAGGTCAATTTAGAAGTGCAACACTTTTCTTTGTTTTTATTGGTGGGTATAAAACCATAGTGCCCCTCAACGCATTGTAATTTGGTTAAGATAAGGTCTATACCATTGACCTAGCAAAATTTTTGCTTCTGAGAACTGTTGTAGGCACATCTGCGTAGAACTCCTAAATGTCATTATGGGTGATTACTTTACTGTTATTGACAGTATCTTGCAAAAAATTACAATAAGAAGATGTCTCTGGTTTCACAAGCTGAGGATTTTTTATCTATGCCTTCTTCATTTATATATAAATAATTAATCCCCACAAAGACATATATCATTCCCCATCCTCCCCAATTTGTAAATGGCTAGTAATAATAGTACATTTACAAGAAATATCTAAGAAATTATGATCAACAAATTAAAGTATGCAATCATAGCAAATATTGCCAACTTCAACCCACTCTATTACGACCCACAAAACGAAGAACAACTCATTGCCTATTGCAAGAAAAATGGCTTTTCGCATCTACCCAGTAGAGACAAAAAGTCTGTCTTCAAATTAGAGGGCAATCAGTTTGTGAAAAAGAGAGTAGAAGATGTTTTCACGGTAAATGCTTCCGATTTTATCTTCGACCTTTCCACCATCATGAAGTTCGAGAATCCAAATCCCAATGAGATTCATTTTATTATCGAAAATGGTTTAATAAAAGGGGTGGTGCATATTGTTGACTACAACAATATTTATATCAATGTAGAACTGTTTAAGGCAATCCTTAAATTTGAATCTAACTTGCGACAATTACTCATCTACAAAAATTTAGACAACGACGACTTCATGGAGTGGATAGCCGATAAAGCTGCTAAAGAAGATAACTCCTATTGGCATAGAAAAAACAACAACCTGCTCAACAGTAGAAGACAGATGAAATATGCCAACCTGTTTCAAACATTCAGCTTTCGCGACCTTCTCAATTTTGCACAAGATAGAGATATACTAGACCTTTCCGACAAAGAGATTGATGATGTGAGCGATGTAAGAAACTCGCTTGCTCACAACAGAGATGTAACATCGCAAATGGACGACCACAATGGGTCTATTGTTTACGACTTCGTTGGGTTAAAGATTTTCACAGAAAAGATGCGCTCGTTTTTCAATAGCTATGAAGTGTTAGCGGAGAAAGTGTCGGGTTGAAACTTAGGCTATAACTATGATTGTAGGAAACATCCTATTTGTGAATAGTGAGCATTCTACTGTAAATAGTAAACGGTGAGCAGTAAAACAGTTAAAATGTAAGCTAGCATAAAAGAACAAACAGTCAAACACCAACAATTTATCATTCAATATAAAGTCATGCTACGAAATCAAGTAAAAAAATACATCGAATACGAACTACAATATGGCGACCAACGAGCACTCTACCATCACAATTGTGCCCAAGCCATACTTCACGGATCAAACGATTATTACAATATAGGCCTAGAGCCAAAAGCCTTAAAGCTAATAGCCCCTTTTGGTGGAGGAATGAACATTGGAAGCACCTGCGGTATGCTCACTGGCGGGCTAGCAGTGATTGGTGCTTTGTTTGCAGAAGATATGCCAACCACAAATAATACAATGAAAGAGGCATCTCACTTGTGGATACAGCAATTTGAAAGAGAGTTTCAAAACACTAACTGTAACCTTATCAAAAAGATCAATTTGAAGAACAATGAAGGGTGTGCCCATTTAATTCTAAAGGCGGCCGATATTCTGCAAGAGGTGATTGGGAAGTTTTGAAGCCATGCAACTATTTCAATAAATTGGCAAGGAGAAAGTATGTTTCACCTCTTTCAAAACAAAAATACTGTGTAAGCTGCCAATACTCTCTATAACCCCTAGTTTGTTTTGCACAAACAACTGATAATGAGGCATGTTTTGCACATATATTTTAAGCATAAAATCATAATCGCCAGACACATTATAGCACTCCGTTATCTCTTTAATATCCTTTATTGCTGCAGTAAAATTTAATATATATTCTTGACTATGTTTCTTTAGTCTAATATTACAATATACACTAAACCCATTTTGAATCTTCTCTGGGTTAAGTATAGTTGTATATTTTTCTATAAAACCATTCTCTTCAAGGCGTTTTATCCTCTCATAGACTGGTGTGGGCGAAAGATTCACTTTAGCTGCCAACTCTTTAGTTGTATATTTTGAGTTTTCTTGCAGTAATTCCAATAACTTTACATCAATATCATCTAAGCCTGTCATAACACTATAGTTTACTTTACTAATATCAACTGCAAAAGTAGAATAATTATCTTCAAATTTAAAGAAATAGACACTATTTGTCTTTGTAACCCGCATTAGTTATTGTTTTACTTAAATGACAAATTTACAATTAGAATAGCGTATCCATTTCATATTTAAAAGATGCAGCACAATTTTTATGAAAAGACCCAATTGCATCAATTATGTAGTAGATAAATTATCTACAAAAGATAATACGCTATCACTCATATTAGATATATAAACTACAGGAGAGGCATCAATAAGAATATTTATCCATATTTGCGAAATTAATTGCGCATATATTCTAATTGTCGTAGTTTTGTAGAGTTAAAAAACAGATAATATAAAATCAAAATAAAGAAAATTATGAGCAAAGAAAATTGGAATTTAAATACAAAATGCATTAGAAGTGGATGGGAACCCAAAACAGGAGAACCATGCCAACTACCCATATACCAAAGTACAACTTTTAAATATGAAAGTAGCAAGCAGATGCAAGATCTTTTCGATTTAAAAGCCGCTGGTTATTTTTATACTCGTCTACAAAATCCAACTTGCGATTATACAGCCCAAAAAATATGCGCTTTAGAAGGCGGTGTTGCAGCCATGCTAACTAGCAGTGGACAAGCAGCAAACTTTTTTGCCGTTTTCAATATTTGCGAAGCAGGAGATCATTTTATTGCAAGCAGCGCACTTTATGGAGGCACCTACAATCTATTTGCTGTTACCATGAAAAAAATGGGCATCGAAGTTACATTCGTATCACCCAATGCAACAGACCAAGAAGTGCAAGCAGCAATCAAACCCAATACAAAACTGATATTCGGAGAAACCTTGACCAACCCCACCATTGAAGTTTTTGATATTGAACGATTTGCCAACATTGCACACAGCAATGGAATCCCATTAATAATAGACAACACATTCCCCACCCCCATCAATTGCCGACCATTTGAATGGGGTGCAGATATTGTTACCCATTCTACTACTAAATATATGGATGGTCACAACACAATTGTTGGAGGATGCATTGTAGATAGTGGTAATTTTGATTGGGAGGCTAACAAAGAACGTTTTCCTGGCTTAACTGAACCCGATCCCTCTTATCATGGTTTAGCCTATTCAAAAACATTTGGCAAAGGTGCATATATAACAAAGGCTACAGTTCAATTAATGCGCGACCTTGGTTGCAGTCAATCGCCTCATAGTGCATTCTTACTCAATTTAGGTCTTGAAACTTTGGCAGTTAGAATAAGACAACACAATGAGAATGCTGAAAAAGTGGCCACTTTCCTTGAATCACATCCCAAGGTATCTTGGATTCACTATCCAAAATTAAAAAGTTTTGAGAAGCAGGAATTGGCAGCAAAATACCTTCCCAATGGAGCTAGTGGTGTTATGTCTTTGGGCATTAAAGGTGGCAGAGAGAAGAGTATCAAATTTATGGACTCTCTACATCTTGTGGATATAGTAACACATGTTGCATTCTCCAAAAGTTGCATTTTGCACCCAGCAAGTCATACCCACAGACAATTGTCAGACGAGGAATTACGTGTAGCTGGTATTAATCCTGAGCTTATTCGTCTCTCCGTTGGGATAGAAAATGCGGATGATATTATTGCCGATTTAAAACAAGCGCTTGAGAAAATATAGGCTGTAATTATTGAATAAAAAAGCACCCTTCTGCATTTTCAAACGAGTGCGTGTGTGATGCATGAATACTACGGGTTACAATAGAAAAAGGCAACTGGTTATGCAATCAGTTGCCTTTCTTTTTTACTCTTTTCCTTATCAACACTACATATATGGCTTCATCACATCCAGCAATTGTTGTTTAGCAGCTACACCAGCGTGACGCCAAACAGACTGTCCGCTTTTAAACAAAATAAGTGTAGGCACACTTCTCACCTGATACGCTTGGGCAAGGGCTTGATTCTTGTCCACATCTATCTTAATAATTCTTGCTTTTCCCTTTATTTCAGGAGCCAACTCTTTCAGTATAGGAGCTTGCGCTTTGCAGGGTCCACACCAAGTGGCATGAAAATCTACCAATACAGGCTCATTGCCCTCAATAATACTTTTAAAACTCTCTTTCATATCTACTGTTTTTTTGTTTACCAATATGGGTGCAAAATATATGCCAAACATTATCCATGCTACAATTTCCGCCAACCTCGGTTTGTAAAGCGCCTGCTCTTTATTAATACAAACAACCAACACAAAATTGTCCTATCAAATATCTTTAGTTATGAATTGGCTCCAAAAGTTCATATCTTTGATTGTCGATAGCACAAAAACAGTTCGCACTAAAAAAATAGAAAAATGGAGAACAAGAAGAAAAAAAAGAAAAGTACAAAGAAAACGTTAATCGAATATGGAATCATTGCCGCAGTAGCCATAGTGCTTTATACTACAGGGCTCCATACCGAAGTGATCGGTTTTGCACAACGTGGACTCCTCGCTACTGGTCTATTGACCCCAAATATTGAGAATGTTTCCCAAACTAATAGCGATGAAAACGAACCTTCAACAGCCTCCGCCCCTATTCCAGCAGATTTTAACCTCACACTAATGAACGAAAATGGCAAAACCATCTCTTTGGAAGAATTTAAAGGCAAGGTTATCTTTATGAATATGTGGGCCACATGGTGTCCGCCCTGTATTGCCGAAATGCCCAACATAAACAAACTACACAAAGAAATGGGCAATGAAGTTGCTTTTGTTATGGTTTCGTTGGATGAAGATTTTGAAACTGCCAAAGCTTTCAATAAACGCAAAGGTTACAACTTCTCCATTTACACATTGCAAAGCAATCGCCCCACAATGTACCAATCGTCCACCGTTCCCACTACTTTTGTCATCAATGCTAAGGGTGAGTTGGTTTTGACTCACAAGGGAATGGCCAATTACAACACTTCTAAATTCAAGAAGTTATTAAATGATTTAAAGTAATTTTTTTACTGAATAGGAATAGATATATGTGAAACTTTCACACTCTTCTTTCAAAAGTCTCCATTTTCAACATAACAGATAACTTACACCGCTGGCGGTACTTTATTTGAACATCCGCGGAATAAAATGAAACTCTTTTTCGCCTTTGCGGGCTTCTACATCTTCCCATCGTGTAACATCAAAATCAATTCCAACGGTGGAACAAGTAGGCATCTCCATCCCAAACTCCTTTAGCAGGTTATTCACGACATATTGAAATTCGGGATTGTGGCCGAAGATAAAAACTGTTTCGGCAGATTCGTCCAATTCATGTATGAGTTCTACATATTGAGAAGTAGTCATCCCGTCGTAAAGATTTTTCACCACGTTGATTTTACTTTTGTCGAACCCCATGTTCTCTGCAAAAATATGGGCCGTCTTCAAAGCACGTTTTGCAGGACTCACAACCATTATGTCGGCTTTTATTCCACGCTGTTTAAGTTCCGAACTTATTTTTGCAGCATCCTCTTTCCCGCGTTCAGTGAGACTGCGGTTAAAATCATCTTCGTAG
>CAYTJC010000094.1:0-6883 GCA_964437875.1 uncultured Dysgonomonadaceae bacterium | reverse complement strand
CATGGGATAAGGATTACCTTATCAAATTATTGCAAATTTGATGCGTTGACCCTGTCAGAAAGCTAGAGATAAACAGGATTCAATCGAACCTAGTGTATTGTAATATCAATTGAGCAATTGCACCACCGTGCTTTCATCAGTTGCCCAATACAGCTCAATTCACAATCACTTCTTTCATATACATATCAAGTATATCTTTTGCTTTTTGCAGTTGTTCTGGGGTATTTGATGGCACGTCTGCTAGTTCGTATTTCCAGCCCAATGATTCATATTTGTGTACGCCTAGTTTGTGGTAGGGTTGTATTTCTAGTTTTTCAATGTTGGTCATTGGTTGCAAAAACTTTCCAAGGGCGTGCAAGTGTTCTTCACTATCTGTGTAGCCTGGCACTAACACATAGCGTGCCCACACAGGTTTATTTATTTCTTGCAGGTATTCAGCCATGCGAAGAGTTGATTTGTTTGATGTACCTGCAATATTTATGTGAGCCTGCTCATCTATCTCTTTTATGTCTAGCAGCACTAGGTCTGTATATTCCAACATCTCTTTCACATCTTTCGTTATGTAGCTGCCATTTGTATCGATACACGTATTGAAGCCCTCATCTTTCAACATCTTGAAAAAGGGAGTAATGGCTTTTGCTTGCATCAGAGGTTCGCCTCCCGACATGGTGATACCACCACGTTTGCCAAAAAAAGGACGTTGGCTGCGTGCTAGTTTCATCAACTCTTCGTAGTCGTAAAGACGTGCTTCACCTGTTTTGTCAATAGTGTCAGGGTTGGCACAATATTTACATTTATAATTGCATCCTTGTGTAAAGAGTACTAGACGAACACCAGGTCCATCGTAAGTACCAAAAGATTCTACTGAATGAAGTCTTATCATTGTTATGAGAGTTGTTTCAAATATGAATTGAAAGAGAGATTAAAAAAAGAAGCAGCCCCCTGCCATTTGCGCATAAAGTGCTGCTTCTAATTTTCTGTTAGTGTTTTTTGTAGCTACTGAGCGAATCTTACCGCGAGGTGTTACTGATAGCTCAATCCACACGATAGAATCCGTGCGGGAGAGTTACAAAAACTACATAGCCTCGAAGAAGCTGCGCGATATCACCTCCATCTGTTGAGCGCGTGTCAGTCTTACAAAGTTTACTGCATAGCCTGACACTCGAATGGTCAGTTGTGGATACTCCTCTGGACGATCCATTGCATCAAGAAGCATTTCACGGTCCAAAACGTTTACGTTGAGGTGATGTGCATTTTTTGCAAAATACCCATCCATTATGCTCACAAGATTTTCACGACGTTGCTCGTCTGTAGGACCCAATGTTTTAGGAACAATAGAGAATGTATTTGAAATACCATCCATAGAACTATTGTAGTCTAGTTTTGCCACAGAGCTTAAAGATGCCAATGCACCATGAGAGTCGCGTCCGTGCATGGGGTTCGCTCCTGGAGCAAAAGGTATTCCCAAAGCACGACCGTCAGGTGTTGCACCCGTTTTCTTGCCATACACCACATTAGATGTAATGGTGAGGATACTGAGTGTAGGCTCAGCATTTTTATAAGTAGGTTGTTTTTGTAATAAGGAGTTGAAATAGATTGGAATTTCGCGAGCAAATGTATCTACTCTATCGTCGTCATTTCCATAGAAAGGAAAATCTCCTTCAATGGCGAAGTCTATTGTAAGACCTTTCTCGTTTCTCACAGGAGTTACACTTGCATGTTTGATAGCAGATAAAGAGTCAGCAACAATACTCAATCCTGCAACACCATACGCTAGGTTTATATGCGGGTTAGTATCTATAAGAGCCATTTGACCCTTCTCGTAATAATACTTGTCGTGCATGTAGTGAATGATATTCATTGTATCTGCATACACACGCGATACCTCACGCATTGCTATCTTGAAGTTGTTCATCACTTCATCAAAGTCTAAAGCTTTCGATTTCAATGCTGGTATTCCTTCAATAACTTGTCTTCCTGTCAGCTCGCAACGACCTTCATTAAGAGCAAGCAACAACGTTTTTGCTAAGTTGCATCGTGCACCAAAGAACTGTATTTGCTTTCCAATCTCTTGGTAAGATACGCAACAGGCAATTCCGTAATCGTCGCTCAGACGACTTCCTTGCATCAAGTCATCATTTTCATACTGAATAGATGAGGTGTCAATAGATACTTTTGCACAAAACTCTTTGAATCCTTCTGGAAGGCTATGAGACCATAGCACAGTAAGGTTTGGCTCGGGCGATGCACCTAAGTTGTATAATGTTTGCAGAAAGCGGAACGAGGTTTTTGTTACTTTGTGACGACCGTCTGCCAAGTTTCCTCCAATTGCTTCAGTTACCCAAGTTGGGTCGCCAGCAAATATATCGTTATAAGCATCCATGCGTAAATGACGCACCACACGCAATTTCATTACAAACTGATCAATCAGTTCTTGTGCATACTCTTCGGTGATTTTGCCATCATTGATATCTTTTTCTATGTAGATATCTAAAAAAGAAGATACATTACCAAGAGACATAGCAGCACCGTCTTGTTCTTTCACAGCTGCTAGGTATCCCATATATACCCATTGTACAGCTTCTTGTGCTGTTTCAGCAGGACGAGACAGATCTAATTCATATATTCTACCAAGCTCTTCAATATCCTTGAGTGCTTTTATTTGCTCAGCTACCTCTTCGCGAAGACGAATTTGGCTATCTGTCATTGGTCCAGTTAGTCCTTCCTTGTCGGCCATTTTTGCTTCAATCAAGGTAGTAGTACCATAGAGAGCCAATCTGCGATAATCGCCAATGATTCTTCCACGTGCATAGTTATCGGGCAATCCGGTAAGAATTCCTAAAGAACGGAAAGTTCTTATTTCAGGAGTATATACATCAAACACACCATCGTTGTGAGTTTTTGCATATTTAGTAAATACTTCTTTTACCATAGGCGATGCTTCTATACCATTTTCTTGGCATGCTCTTTGAACCACAGAGAATCCTCCGTAAGGTTTCATGGCACGTTTTAGTAGCATGTCGGTTTGCAAACCTACAATGAGTTCATTGTCACGATCAATATATCCAGCTGGATGAGAAGTAATGGTAGAAACTAGTTCATTGTCAATTGCACGGACTCCATTGTTTTCTCTTTCTTCTTTAATAGCCTGCAAGCAGATGTCCCACATGTCTTTTGTACGTTGCGTAGCTCCAGTCAAAAAGGAAGCATCTCCGTCATAGGGAGTTATATTTGTTGTTACAAAATTACGCACATCAATTTTTTGATTTCTGTTACCTAAATTTGAGTTAACCATAAGATTAGTAATAGTATTTATAGTGTTCTGTGATAATATTTTAAACCTGAAAATCTTTTGAACTACAAAAATAATGTTTTAAAACATACTTTTGACATAACCATTCGCTCTTTATATTTTAAAAACATATTTTGCGGGGGTATGTTAAGTTCTTTCTAAAGGTTTAACTTGGTTGCTGGGCCATCAGCTCAAAAATCGGATTTGATAGACAACGAGTTTTCAATTTTAAAAACTCACGATAAACAAACTAGTATACACTTAGGGTGTTATTATAGGATAGAGTGATTATTAATACCACATATATATGCTTCTCAAATTAATTCTTTTTTCAGGCTTTGCAGGGATAACTGTTTTTATTGGTGGACTGTTGGCCAATTACTTCAATCATCACGTAAAAGAGAGCCCTGTTAAATATGAAGTAACGCATACTATGATGTCTTTCGGGGCAGGCATTATTTTAGCAGCTGTTGCATTAGTGCTTATTCCTTATGGAATGGAACATCTTACTATTTTACCCTTGACGCTCTCGTTTGTAGTGGGTGCAGTAGGATTTATGTTTCTAGATCATTACTTAGAGCAAAAAGGAGGAAAGACTGCCACATTGCTTGCCATGCTGATGGACTTTGTGCCAGAGTCAATTGCTCTGGGGGCAGTGTTTGCTGTGCACGAACAAATGGCTGTTTTATTGGCAATCATTATTGGACTACAGAATTTACCAGAAGCATTCAACTCCTTTCGCGATTTGGTGTTAAGTGGTTTCACCATCAAAAGAACACTTACTATATTCTTCTTCCTCAGTTTCTTTGGTATAGCGGGTGCACTATCGGGACACTACTTTCTTGCTGAATCAACCACACTCACAGCATATTTAATGACTTTTGCGAGTGGAGGCATAATGTATCTACTCATACAAGATATTATTCCAGCTAGTAAGCTAGAGAAAAACTATCTCATATCATTGGGGGCAACAGTTGGGTTTTTAGTGGGTATAATAGGGAGTAAGATAGTATGAAGATTCAACCCGTATTATTCTCGTTTTCATCTTGTGACTCTTAATCCATTCCTCCCAGAAAAAACAAACGGCATCTCCGTCCCTACAAATTGCACCACCAAAGTGTCATTGTCTTCTTTCACCTCAAAGCTCTCCAACCAAAGGTTGATATTGAACGAAACGGGGAAATAGGCATATCTATGCTGATGAATGTTAAAGCCCATTTCGGTTAACACGCGGTTTTGCTCCTTCTTATCGGGTTCAATACCGAAAAGATTTTTTGGTTTTATTTTGTTGTAGCTGTAATAGTCTAAATAGATAAATTGATGCAGTAGAGTGTCTGAAGGATATGCCTGTAGAGCATATTTATGAAGAGCTTCATAGATATCTAATAGCACATGTTTGTGAAATTGGTAGTGTGCTTCGAAATATTCGCCCAGACCAAGCAGGAAATCGAAGATGCTATGGGTAGAACTTATATAACGCAATGTGTTAATTGCCCTCTTCTTGTTCCAATAGATATCCAATGCTTTCTCTACCAATGTAGCTTTGTGCAATTCGAGAGGGTTCATATATTTACTCTCAATTATCTCGTAGGGTGCATTTTTATCAAATTTGTAGCCATGCTTTTTGTAATTGATACGCAGCGGTGTTCCTCTCAGAAATTTAAGAAAACCCAATTGCAACTCGTCGGGGTAGAGAGCAAAAGTTTCGTCGAAACTATACTTGAGGTCACTGAAGTATTCATGCGGAAGACCAACAATTAAATCCAGGTGCATTTCAATTTTATCTTTCAGTTGATTCACCACATCGCTTGTTTTGGCAAAATCTTGCCTACGACCAACTGCCAGATTGCTCTCTTCTTTCACAGTCTGTATGCCAATTTCGAAACGAAACAGACCAGCTGGCACTTTCTCTTGCACAAAAGTGATGATGTCGCGGTGAATGATATCGGCTGTAATTTCAAATTGAAATATATTCTCAGGACGATGGTTATCCAAAATAAATTGAAAGAGGTCGATAGTGAAATCCTTCTTCACGTTGAATGTTCTGTCCAGAAACTTAATGGTTCTGCCATGTTCCATCAAATATAGCAGGTTGCTCTTAACAGTATCTACTGGCAAGTCGCGCACATTGTTATCAAGGCTTGCCAAACAATACTCGCATTTGTAGGGGCATCCACGGCTAGTTTCTATATAGCACACCTTGTTGTGCAAATCCTTGGGGATGTCATATTGATATGGATTTCTGTTAGCCAGATTGTTTACACTGAATTTTAAATCAAGTGGGGTAGGGAGTATCTTCGTGTAGTTTTCTTTGGTTACCAAGTTGGGTATTCCTTTTACAGTTGGGTAGTTGGTTACAAACTGCTGAAAGGGTATTTCGCCTTCACCCAAAATAAGAAAGTCGATTGCAGGATGAGATATTACTTCCTCCCACTCATAGCTCACCTCTGGTCCGCCCAATAGAATCTTCACTTCGGGGTTAAGTCGTTTTAGTATCTCACAAACTGCCAATGTTTGCTCAATGTTCCAGATGTAACAACTAAAACAGACAACATCATAAGGTGCACATGCCTTTGCTACTTCATCGAAATCGGTTTTGATGGTATGTTCACTCCAATCAAGGTTTGCTTTGTCGTGATTGAGGTCATACAGTATGCGAATGGCCAAATTGAGGTGAATGTATTTTGCATTGAGTGTGGTGAGGAGGAATGTGGGCATATTCTTTGAGTAATGAGTGATGGGTAATGAGTGATGAGTTGACCCTGTGGAATAATGCTTTGCATTAAAATCTTTGATTTAATTCAACAGGGTGGATGTGTGATGATTTACTTTTTGTTATTGTATTCTTTGAGCTTGCGTTCTGAAATGGGAAATACTACGGGTTTGCCCGATATGGGGTTTGTTTTTACTATCACTACAGTGTCATACACCGCCTCTATCTGATCATAAGTGAGTACAACATTGGGAGTGCCTTGATTGAAAAGATGGCCTTCTTTCATCATCACTATGTAGTCGCAATATTCAGCTGCCAATGAGAGGTCGTGCACAATCATTATAACGGAGAGACTCAGCTCTTCATTCAACTTCTGAATGAGGTTCATAAACTGCATCTGATGGGTTATATCAAGGTGCGATGTAGGTTCGTCTAGCAGCAACAATTGGGGTTGTTGTGACAAAGCCGCTGCTATGCTCACCATTTGTTGTTCGCCTCCGCTCAATTCCGCCATTCCCTTATGGCGCAAACGATAAGTGTTGGTGAGGTTCATGTAGTGATGAGCTATGGCAATATCTTCTTTTGTATCGAAAAACTGGAATTGCTTTCTGTAAGGCATTCTTCCCATCAATACATATTCTTCAACAGTCATGTTGGTTGACTCTCTAAACTGACTAACGATGGACAGTTTTTGCGCCTTTTCGCGCAGCGATAGTTGGGCCATATCTTTTCCATCAAACAGAACCCGTCCTTTATCGATGGGTAAGGTGCCCGATATGCCTCTAAAGAGAGTGGTCTTTCCCGAACCATTGGGGCCAATGATGCCTGTAAACAATCCTTTGCGTAGCGAGAAGTTGATATCATTGATATGAAAGCCA
>CAYTJC010000093.1:0-6945 GCA_964437875.1 uncultured Dysgonomonadaceae bacterium | reverse complement strand
AATCTTGCCAAGGTTAGGTTTTTATTGTCTAATCTTTGGGGCAAGGTTATGCTCTACCAACTGAGCTACTTTCGCAATAATGTGTGTTGTTGGATCATTAAACTCGTTTGTTTAATATGAATCTTGCTAAGGTTAGGTTCTTATTGTCTAATCTTTGGGGCAAGGTTACGGCTCTACCAACTGAGCTACTTTTTAAATCTAAAAAACGAGGTGTTTTTCAAATTTGAATTGCAAAGATAGAATGAAGTTTTGATTTAACAAAATAATAAATTCAAAAAATCAAATTTTCTACTATTCCTGAAAGATATTTCCGATCTATTTCATCAAAATGATTTAAATACTCACTGTCAACATCAAGAACAGCGACTACTTTATTGTCCTTAACTATTGGAACCACTATCTCAGATTGAGAAAATGCACTGCATGCAATATGCCCAGGAAACTGATTAACATCAGCTACAATGATAGTTTTATTCTCTTTCCAAGATGTTCCACACACTCCTTTGCCATAAGCAATACGTGTACAAGCCACAGGACCTTGAAAAGGTCCTAAAACCAATTGATTGTTTTTGACAATATAAAAACCTATCCAAAAAAAATTAAACGCTTCTTTTAAAGCTGCTGACACATTTGCTAAATTAGCAATCAAATCAGTTTCTCCATCAATGAGCGCTTTAATCTGAGGAGACAAAGAGATGTACTTATCTTCTTTACTTGTATCCTCGGCTAAAAATATTAATTGTTCTGACATTGAATTCTTCTTTTACACTAAAAACATATATTCTGCAAATATATGAAAAATACAATTCTTAATGATACCATAGCAAGTAAAAAGCAAAAAGAGATATAAGCCTACCTACTCAAGAACAAAAAAGCGAACCCTTTTGGAGTTCGCTTTTTTTATATTTCTTTAAGTTTACTATTTCTCTCTAATTTCACTTTCAACAACCACTTCTTTCAGTTCTTGAATGTTTGGCAACTCCAATCCATATCCTTTTCTCTTGTCCTCTGCTTTCAATAGAAGAGCAACAAAGATGGCTAACAAACCTAACGTTGCAAATATAGCCATGGGGATTGTATAGTTATAGTGCGGTCTTGCCCCCGCAGCAACTGCTTCAATATTTGTGATGGTATATTTATCGAGCACCCATCCAATAAGTAATGGCACAGTCATTAAACCTATATTCTGAACCCAGAAAATTAGAGCATAAGCTGTTCCGAGTTGTCTCTCAGGAATAATCTTTGGCACTGATGGCCACATTGCCGAAGGTACCAAAGAGAATGTTACACCCAATAATAAAATTAGTATAACAGCGAAAACAGGAGCGTTAATTCCAGGTATTGCAAACAGGGTATGAACAGCAAGTAGCATTACTGATCCTAAAAGCATAATGGTTGCACCTTTTCCTTTTTTGTCATATAAATTTCCAAAAAATGGAGTAAGGAATATTGTACCAAATGGAAGTAAACTGGGGATTAATCCTGCAAACTTTGGATCTACATTGTACTTATTAACCATTAAATCTGCTGCATAAAACAAAAATGGAAAAACACCCGAGTAGAATAACACACACAATAATGCAATCAACCAGAAACCTTTGTTCTTGAATATAGTAAGTATATCTCTTACTTTAAACTCCTCCTCTGGCTCTGCATTAAGATCGCGTGATGCGGCTAAGGATTTATCAAGCTGTCTATCTTTGAACGTATAGAAAATAAACGCAAGAAAACCAGCTACCAACAAACCCAAACCTAAGAAAATAGGTGCAGAAAGTGCAACTTCTGGGCTTGCTCCTCGAGCAAGGTAAGATGCGGCAATTGGTGCTGGAATAGCTAAGGCTAAAGCAGTACCCATGCGTGCAGTTGCCATTTCAAGCCCCATTGCAAGTGCGAGTTCTTTGCCCTTAAACCATTTCACAATAATTTTAGACACCGTTATTCCGGCCACTTCAATTCCTACTCCGAATATACCAAAGCCTAATGCTCCAACAGCAATTTGCATACTCACACCTAATAATTCGCCCGACATAGGCCAAAGCTCTCGTACCGCAGCATATTGAAAAAATGTACCAATAAGCATTGTTAAAGTTGCACCCACTCCTGTAAAACGAATTCCAAATTTATCTAATATGATTCCTCCAAAAATAAGCATTAAGAAGAAAACATTAAACCAACCGTAAGCGGAATTCCAAAAACCAAAATCGGTACTGCTCCAATTGAAAAATTCCTCAAAAAGAGGTTTTAGTGGAGATATTACATAGTTGATATAATACCCAGTCATCATCGTGAAAGAGACAATTGCCAATGCAGTCCATCGGGCAAACTTCGAATCTCTCAGAGTTTCATTAATCTGTTCTGTCATTTTTTTAATCTATAATAATATTACTTTCCATTTTATAATCTTGCAAATATACAATAATTGTACTCTAATGAATAAATTTTCAACTACAAACATTGATTTTTCATTACATTCTCAATACTATTAAAGAGTTATCTTTAATTTTTTAATAGATGAACAAAAATCAGTTACCGTATAAACAGAATATATTGATATTGTCAAAGCACCTTTAACTTTTTTCCTGAAAACACATTACCAATCAGCCACAAGCATTCTATTAAGGAATGCTACTGTTTTATTTATCTCTTTGTACATCACTATATCTTCCTCCACAAAAGCTACTTCATTACGGTATGCTTTCACCAGTTTCTCGATGAAAGGGGACGACTTCATGGGTCTTCGAAACTCTAATGCCTGAGCTGCATTCATCAATTCGATAGCCAGAATGAGGTCTAAGTTATCCAACACTTTAATAAGCTTAATAGCAGCAGTGGCCCCCATACTCACATGATCTTCTTGTCCATTAGACGATACTATAGAATCGCTTGAAGCTGGATAGCAATACATCTTATTTTGGCTAACAATGGATGCAGCTGCATATTGTGGAATCATAAAACCTGAGTTCAGGCCTGAATTGGCTACTAAAAACTCAGGCAAGCCACGATTTCCAAGAATTAGTTGTGCTGTGCGACGTTCCGATATGTTTCCAAGTTCAGATAAAGCGAGAGCTAAAAAGTCAAAAGTGATTGCAAGCGGTTGTCCATGAAAGTTACCACCCGATATAATTTCATCTTCATCCGGAAAGATTGTAGGATTGTCAGTTACAGAGTTGATCTCTGTTATCAATACAGATCGGACATACTCAATAGCATCTTTTGTTGCACCATGTACTTGTGGTATGCAGCGGAATGAATATGGGTCTTGCACATGTTTCTTTTCTCGTTTTATCAGTTCACTACCTTCCAAGAATTTCCGAATATTTTTACTCGTTTCAATTTGTCCACGATGTGGACGAATGCTATGAAGTTTCACATCAAACGGATCAATCAATCCATCATAGGCATCCAATGATAAGGAGGCAATCAAATCGGCACGCTTAGACAAACGTTGCGCTTTCATGATTGTGAAGACACCATGAGCAGCCATAAATTGTGTTCCATTAAGCAAAGCCAATCCCTCTTTGCTCTGTAGTTTAATTGGTTCCCAACCAAACTCATCCAAAACGCGACCAATATCTCTTTTCTTTCCTTTATAATAGACTTCTCCAACACCTATTAATGGTAGAAACAGATTTGCTAATGGTGCTAAATCGCCCGATGCACCCAATGAGCCTTTGTCGTAAACAATGGGCAAAATATCATTGTTGAAGAAATCAATCATCCGCCTCACTGTAGCCACTTGCACCCCACTATATCCTAATGACAATGCATGCGCTTTCAACAAAAACATCAATTTAATGATGATGGGCTTCACCTCCTCACCTACACTACAAGCATGCGACTTCACCAAGTTTTCTTGAAGAGTACTCAAATCATCTTTGGGAATAGATATACCACAAAGCGATCCAAATCCAGTTGAAATTCCATAAATCGGACCTTTCTCTCTCTCCATTTTATCATCCAAATAGCTGCGGCATTTATGAATGCGCTCTTTTGCTTCATCAGATAACTCCAATTTAATGTTATTGGTAATGATCCATTCTAAATCTTCTAAAGTAAGATCTGATTTACCTATATAGTAGATGTTCTTCATAGTGTATTGAAATATATAAGTTTTTGTTTGACTCTATAATAAAACTATTTTGAATTCTTATTTTTCTGCTCTTTAAATCATGTGTAAATTAAAGTGCAGCTTTCACCCAGTCCATTAATGTCTGCTCTTTTTTGATAGCTTCTTTTTCAATTGAATTACACTTATCAGTGAGCAAAGTAACGAATTCAGCATCATGAATAGCTCCCAAGTTGATGCGCACGTTGAGCAATGCCCCCAACACTGCCGTACGGCAAGTCATCATAGAGATACACCCATCAGTAACAGCATTTTTATTCCCATTGCGTGTTGTATAATCAATGGTATCCATTATCATTACAGCGCGTTGCGCTATTTCCATCGGAATAATGGCTGCCTGTTTAGTGGCACGTTGAATCTGGTTAATACGATTTATTTTCTCTTCCTCTGTATCCTTTGAAAGTTTGAAAGCATTAAAAACCATTTTATAAGCCTCTGCATCTCTATCGATGTCTTCAAGGAAAAGACTTCTTTGATGACTCATATCATGTACTGTTGTCTTCATTTCGGCCTCTACTGCGGTATAGTTCTTCTTGCCAATGGTTAGGTTTGCCAACATTTCAGCAAGAGCTGTAGCAATAGCCCCATTTAAAGCTGATATACTACCGCCTCCAGGCACAGGAGTACTCCCTGCTGTTTGGTTTAAAAAATCTTGAATGGTTGCGTCTTTAGATTTCATAATAATTGAATTAAGAGTCAAGAGATAAAAGTTATAAATTAAAAGATGAGAGTTAAGAATTAGGAGTTAAGAGTTAAGAACTCCCATGGGCTGATTGACGCTCAACTCCTTTGTTGTTTTTTTCTTGTAGCAGATTGAACTTCGATGTTTTCACAATTGAAACAAGTAGAGATATCAACTCATCACAATCATTCTGGAGAGAATTAAAAAGTTTCGTCTCTATATAATTGGTGTCGTGCAATAAAGACAACCAATAATATGTTTCATTCGCTTCTTTGAGTGCAATACTCAATTTATGAATAAAATCAAGTGTGCTTTGGGCATATTTCGCTTCTCTAACAAGTGCCCCTATAGACGTACCGCTCTTTAGTATTTGACGACTAAGAACATATTCTTTATGTTCATTTTGCAAATACTGAGAAAGCCTTACAATTCTTATCGCAAAATCATAGCTCTTATCTTTGAGTACATCTTTACGCATCACTTAATTCTTAATTACTTAACTATCAACCCGCCCTTTATCACCGTCTCCACACAATTCATCCCTACATAATAAGGTAAGAACTTATAAGATGGATACTGCAACAAAATTAAATCACCCTGTTTACCAATATCAATGCTTCCTATTGTATCGGCACGATTGAGAGCAGCAGCACTATTAATGGTAAAAGCCGTAACGGCCTCTTCAACTGAAAGATTCATATAGATACAAGCAATAGCAAATAGCAAAGGAACAGAAGCTGTGAAAGAACTACCCGGATTGAGATCTGTTGCCAAAGCAACCATACAGTTAGCATCAATCATGGCCCTACCGCGTGCATACTCCTCGCGCAGCGAGAAAGCTGTGAGTGGAAGAAGAGTTGCAACTACATCATTTTCAGCCATTGCCTTGATGCCTTTATCAGAAGCTTGCAACAAATGGTCGGCAGACAATATTTTAAGTTCAGCTGCCAGCTCGGCACCTCCAAATTGCACAATCTCATCGGCATGCATCTTTAACAAAAAACCATGCTCACGTGCCGCAAGCAAGAAGCGACGAGATTGCTCGATGGTGAACACATTTTTCTCGCAAAATATATCGGCACACTCTGCAAGGTCCTCTTTTGCCACCAATGGCAATAGTTCGTTGATATTAAAATCAATAAACTCATCTTCCCTACCCTTCCATTCGGCAGGTGTGGCATGTGGTCCCATAAATGTGGATACTATATCAATAGGATGATCCTGATTCAGGCGACGCATTACCCGCAATTGTTTCAGCTCTGTCTCTTTGTCCAATCCATACCCACTTTTGCCTTCGGCAGTAGTAATACCCAATTTGAGCATATCATCGAGGCGTTTTTTTGCAGAAAGGTAAAGATCATCTTCACTGGCAGCACGGGTAGCTTTAGTAGTATTTACAATACCCCCACCACGCTCCATTATCGACATATAACTATCTCCACGCATGCGCCAAGAGAACTCCTCTTCGCGATGACCTCCAAAAACAAAATGAGTATGCGGATCAACAAACCCAGGCAACAGAGCTTTGCCTGTAGCGTCCACCTCTTTGTAGAAACGTTTATCTACCAAAATTGGCTCATCTTCTTTCAAGATGTGCGATATGATTCCTTCAGTAACAATCACCGTCCCGTTCTCAATAATTTTCAAATCGGACATTTCGGCACCTTTCTTCCCTCTCAATCCACTACAAGTAACTACTTGTGCAGCGTTTTTTATTATTAAGTTGTTCATGTTTTATTAGTTAAGTTTAGCTATGTTATACACGTATTACAAAAACGTGCAAGCAATGGTTTTTTGTTTCCCACACCTCACACTCCTCACACCACAGACCTTACTCCACTTTTCTCTCTGCCCATCGCTTATTCCACTCCCTCAATCCCATAATGGCTATCACCAAGAAAATGGCATATTGCAAGCTGGTGAAATAAAGTCCCTGTGAAAAATAAACTGGAATGGAGAGAATATTACCCGCAATCCAAAACCACCAATTCTCAATTTTCTTTATTGTCATCAATACGGTAGCACACAGAAAAAACGAAGCATTCATTCCGTCAATCCATGGCAATATAGAGTTTAAGTAGGCTGGGTCGTCTTGATTTGCAGTGCGTAATATCAAAACTATTGCCCCATACAGAGC
>CAYTJC010000092.1:5285-6969 GCA_964437875.1 uncultured Dysgonomonadaceae bacterium | reverse complement strand
TTTTCTATCTTGTCCATCAATATTCTAGACTTTAAGGGGTTGTATTAAATCTTTAGTCACACAAAGATAACTAAAACAATCTTAAAATGAAGCATTAACCCATCTCTTTGCCTCATCGCACGTTCATTTATTGCAAAACAGTGCTGTTTGTTGATGACTTATGAGTCATCACGCACTTTCATCCTCTATTTTCCACCAAAGCACCCCCTCTTTTTAGCTTTCTTTCCCATGGAAGAGTCAACTTAGAGTGCTCTAACAGCATACCACCGTATTGAATCACCAACCTAGGGTTGGATTTATCCTTTTGTGCTCTATGAGGAGCTCGCTCACTATGTATTTACAACAACATTTGTCTACGGAGAACCGCCTTATATATGTGAAACTACTTTTTCAAAAACTGTTTTATCAAAAAAGGCTTTTTATATAGCTTCATTCTGTAGGGAATTACTTATAGATGCTTTTTTGGTTGGTCAATAGTGAATTGCATGATATAGTATCTACTTTTTCAACCATCCTACTCACTAGTGGTTTATTAGTAAAAGCTTTTCCAGTAAAGTAAGTTGTATAGACCTGTCTAATTACATCTTTTTTAATTAATCAGTTCACTATTGACTTCTACATAAAGATGCTTTTTAGTCAGTCAATACTGTATTGACCGACTAAAAAAGGCTATTCTAGCAATCTTATATTTCAAAAAGTATAAATGTAGGTGTTCGTTATCATTTCGAAGCAGTAGAGAGTGGTTGCTGAGGGTGCAGTAAGCAATTCAATGAGATGGAAAGGTATGTCTCATCTTGATGTAAGAAGAATCAGGGCATAGGAAACAGTTAAGGAGCAGTAGCTATATACAACTCACGGGTAAGAAGTGGTGTGTTAGATCAAAGTAATAAGAAACAGGCGATAGGAGGTAGGAAGAGAGGAGTCATTCTCCTTCTCCGAGCTGCTTGAGCTTGTGGCTGATGGTAGCTCTGTAAATTATATGAGAAAAGGTTGAAGTAAGAGCAGTGCGCTTATTTCAACCTTTTCATATATATATGAATATTCCTTCTCG
Source organism: uncultured Dysgonomonadaceae bacterium (assembly GCA_964437875.1). Classification (GTDB taxonomy): domain Bacteria; phylum Bacteroidota; class Bacteroidia; order Bacteroidales; family Dysgonomonadaceae; genus UBA2632. The sequence goes on along the minus strand of CAYTJC010000092.1, from coordinate 5,918 downwards.
TTAGACTATTTCTTTGCTTTGCCCAGAGTCAATCCCAACTCATCCAATTGTTCTTGCTCAATAGTTGAGGGAGCATCAATCATCACATCACGTCCCGAGGTGTTCTTTGGAAATGCAATACAGTCACGTATGCTATCCAATCCTGCAAAGAGAGATACCAATCTGTCCAATCCGAATGCCACACCACCATGAGGAGGTGCACCAAATGTGAATGCATCCATTAGGAACCCAAATTGCTCTTGGGCAAGTTCTTGTGTGAACCCTAATACAGACAGCACTTTGTTTTGCAACTCTCTATCGTGAATACGGATAGAGCCACCACCAACTTCTACACCATTGATAACCATGTCGTAGGCATTGGCACGTATTGCTCCTGGGTCAGTGTCTAATAAATGCATGTCCTCAGGTTTGGGTGAGGTGAAAGGATGGTGCATTGCGAAAAACCTACCCAACTCTTCATCTTTTTCTAGTAGGGGGAAGTCAACTACCCATAAGCACTTGAAGTGGTTTTTATCTTTCAAATTTAGTTGAGATGCCATCTCCAAGCGAAGGTCTGACAGCTGTTTGCGTGTTTTGTCGGTTTCGCCTGCCATCACCAATATCAGATCGCCGGGTTTTGCATTGCATCGTTTA
>CAYTJC010000092.1:3918-5275 GCA_964437875.1 uncultured Dysgonomonadaceae bacterium | reverse complement strand
CTAAATCGCCAGGCTTAGCATTACATCTTTCTGCCCATAGTTTCAGGTCTTCTTCGGAATAGAATTTATCAACCGATGATTTAAGCGTGCCATCTTCATTGTAACGAAGGTATATCAGTCCTTTAGCTCCCACTTGTGGACGTTTTACAAATTTGGTTAACTCGTCTAGTTGCTTTCTAGTATATATTGCACAACCCTCCACGCAAATTGCGCCAACGTAGGGAGCTGAATCAAACACCACGAAATCACGATCAACTGTAAGGTCTTTCATCTCTACCAGTTGCATATCAAAGCGTATGTCTGGTTTGTCCGATCCATAATATTTCATTGCATCTGCATAGCTCATGCGAGGGAAGTCGGGTACTTCAATTCCTTTCAATGATTTAAACAGGTGTTTTGCAAGCCCTTCGAATGTGTTGAGCACATCTTCTTGATCCACAAAAGCCATTTCGCAATCAACTTGTGTAAATTCAGGCTGACGGTCGGCTCTCAGGTCTTCGTCTCTAAAGCATTTCACAATTTGAAAGTATCTATCAAACCCCGATACCATCAATAGTTGCTTGAATAGCTGAGGCGATTGAGGCAATGCATAAAACTCACCTGGATTCATGCGCGAAGGAACCACAAAGTCGCGTGCCCCTTCAGGTGTTGAACCAATCAACATGGGTGTTTCCACCTCAAGGAAGTTGAGTTCATCTAAATATTTGCGCGTCTCAATGGTCATTTTGTGACGCAGCTCTAGGTTTTTACGTACAGCTTTACGGCGTAAATCAAGGTAGCGGTATTTCATTCTAATGTCGTCGCCACCATCTGTTTCGTCTTCTATGGTGAAGGGTGGAGTTTTAGATTCGTTCAATACGCTTAGTTTGCTGGCAATTATTTCTATATCGCCAGTAGCAATATTGGCATTCTTGCTGGAACGTTCTTTCACAACACCTTCAACACTTATAACCCACTCTCTACCGAGTTTGTTAGCTTGTTGATATAAATCTAGATTAACTTCTTGATCAAAAGACAATTGTGTAATTCCATACCTGTCTCTTATATCTATAAAAGTCATTCCACCCATTTTCCTAATCTTGTGCACCCATCCCGATAACACAATTTTCTTATCTACATTGGTCAGATTAAGCTCGCCACACGTATTGGTTCTGTACATAATATTTTACAATCTTGTTATTTTAAGATACAAAGATACAAATAAATCAGTTTTAGGGAAGTAACATTTGTTTAATAAGAGAAGTGAGGAGGAAAATTTATTGGGCACAAAAAAACATCAACTGAAAAGTTGATGTTCTTGTAAGTCGGGGTACCAGGATTCGAACCTGGGACCTCCTGCTCCCAAAGCAGGCACACT
>CAYTJC010000092.1:0-3908 GCA_964437875.1 uncultured Dysgonomonadaceae bacterium | reverse complement strand
TTATTTTAAGATACAAAGATACAAATAAATCAGTTTTAGGGAAGTAATGTAAGTAACAAAAAATATTATAGTTCAAGCTTTGAATCTGTAAGCTCTATTAGCTCAAAGCAATCTGTTTTTAACTTAGAGAAATTGCTTATTGTTGATATACTTTGAGGTATGTCGTTTCTTGTTTAACTTCTAATGGTCGATAGTTGATATTTACTGTTGTCATTAATTCAGAGGGTAATGTTAAATTTTTGCTTTTAGTTGCATGTTGAAATAATTTATCTATTTTTGCATAATGTTTATTTAATCTCAATTGTTTTACACATTACTTTATGAAAAGAAAACTAATTATTTTAACAGTATTGTCTCTTTTTGGGATAAGCATAAGCTTTGCACAAACTCTTGTGAACGGGTTTGTAGTAGATGATCAAGGAGAACCAGTTATTGGTGCTACAGTACAAGTAAAGGAGGTTCCTTCACGTGGTACGGTTAGTGATATTGATGGGAGGTTCACTATTTCCGCTCCTGAAGATTCTCACCTTATTGTTTCTTATGTAGGAATGATTACACAAGAGGTGAAAGTGAAAAGAGAACTGAAAATTGTCCTGAAAGTGGATACTGAATTATTGGAAGAGGTTGTGATTACGGGTATTTATACTCGTAAAAAAGAAGACTTTACAGGCTCATCTTCTACTTACACTGCAAAAGAACTAAAAACAATGGGTACGCCCAATATTTTGCAGAGTTTGAAAACTTTGGATCCTTCTTTTGCCATTATTGACAATAATGAATTTGGATCGGATCCTAACCGATTACCAAATATGGAAATTCGCGGAAAATCGAGCATGCTCGGTATTCGCGATGAATTGGAGGCAGACCCAAATCAGCCATTGTTTATACTGGATGGTTTTGAATCTAGCCTTAGTGTTATAAACGATCTGGATATTAATAGAGTGTCTTCCATAACAGTGTTGAAAGATGCTGCGTCAACTGCAATATATGGATCGAAGGCTGCAAATGGAGTAGTTGTTGTAGAAACTGTAAAACCAGAGGCTGGCAAGTTGCAGGTGAGCTACAATGGAAGCTTAAATGTGTCTATGCCCGATTTATCTAGTTATAATTTAATGAATGCAGCTGAAAAGCTTGAATTTGAAAAATTAGCGGGTAGATATGATAGAGGATCTTATGGTACACTAATCGATGAAATTAATCTGAATAGATTGTACAATGAAAAGTTAGCAGTTGTAGAAAGTGGTGTTGATACATATTGGTTGGCAGAACCCGTTAGGGTGGGTGCTAATCAAAAACACTCGATATATGTGAGAGGTGGAGAGGGTAATTTTTTATTTGGTCTTGGGGCTGGCTATAATGGTACTTCAGGTGTTGTTGAAAAATCATCACGCGAAGTAACGAATGGTAATATTGATTTGATTTATCGCATAAGCAAATTTCAATTCACAAATAAATCTTCTTTTAATTATACAGATTCAGAAAATCCTATAGTAGCTTTTAATGAATATGCGGCAACTAATCCCTATTACAAGAAACACAATGACGAAGGGGGGATGGATAAATGGTTGGAAAATAATAGTTATGCAAGAGCTCCTAATCCATTGTGGAATGATAACCAAAACAGTCGTAATATTGGAAAGAACATAAATTTAAGCAACTTTCTTATTGCTGAGTACTTTCCAACTCAAGAATGGAAAATTCGCACACGTGTTGGTTTGACTTATGAAAATGATGAAGCCGAAAGATTTCAATCTCCAAATGACACAAGATTTGATGAGTTTGAAATAATAAAGAAAGGTCTTTTTACTACTACAAACTCGACAAGGAACCAATATGAAGCAGAATTAAGTACAACCTATGCAAAGGTTTTTGCTGAAAAACATCAAATTAATGCTGTGGTTGGTGGAAATATTTATGGGAGCGAAACATTGACACAAGGATATTCCGCACAAGGATTTCCCGAAGGTGATTTCACTTATCCTTCTTTTTCAAGTGGATACCCTGAAGGTGGAGCGCCCACTTTTTACGAATCAATATCTCGTTCGGTAAATGGATATTTAAACGTTGGTTATGCGTTTAATAATCGATACTTGGCAGACTTTAACTTAAGAACAAGTGGTTCGTCAGTCTTTGGTATTTCAAAACGATACAACACAACTTGGTCAGTAGGTTTGGCCTGGAATATACACAACGAAAGCTTCATTAAAAATAACGTTGATTGGATTAACTATTTTAAAATAAGAGGCTCTATAGGAAACCCAGGAAACCAGAGTTTCGACTCTTCTAGATCAATGTTAGTATATGCTTTCCAATATGGTTCATTAAACAATTTTGGTTTAGGAGCAACCATTTCGCAATTGGGAAATCCTAACTTGCAATGGCAAACTACAGTTGACCGTAACATAGGGTTAGACTTCACAGTGCTTGACAATCGCTTAACTCTGAATGTAGATTATTATCACAAGGTGACCGATCCTCTGTTGATTTCTATCAGTATGCCAACTTCATCTGGTACGTCAAGATATCTAACTAATGCAGGTGAGCAAACTTCACAAGGTTTAACTGCACAGGCTTCTTACTACATTATACGTAACCTAAGCGATCGTTTTACTTGGATGATAAGGGCCAACGCAAGAGCGCAAAAAAATGAACTTGGTAATATCGGAAATAAACTAGCAGTTTTAAATTCTAGTGGAAGAGGGTCCAATCAAGTGCGTTATTATGATGGCTCCGATCCTGATAATATTTGGGCTGTTAAATCAGCTGGAATTGACCCATCTACAGGGAAAGAATTGTTCTATGACAAGGATGGCGGTTTCACTTATGACTATTCTTACGACAATGAAGTAATCTGTGGTAATAGTCGTCCTGATTTAGAAGGAGTTTTAGGTACATCATTGTCTTGGCAAGGATTTTCAATGAGCATGAATTTCAGATATCAACTGGGTAGGGATGTTTTCAACAATGCGCTTTATAGCAAAGTTGAGAATATTTCAACAAGTGGATTGAATAGGAATCTTGATAAACGTGCATTATACGAACGTTGGAAAGAGCCTGGAGATATTGTGAGATTTAAGGATATTGCTAATGCAGCAACTACCCCCATGTCTTCACGATTTATTCAGCGAGAAAACGTATTGTCATTAGAATCAATATATGTTGGTTATGAGTTTTTAGACGGTTGGGTAACCAATTTGGGTTTAAGCAGTTTGAAAGTACAAGTTTCAATGCGTGATGTTTTCCGTGCTTCTACAATTATTTCTGAAAGAGGTATATCTTACCCCTTCTCAAGAAATTTTGAAGCAGGCTTATCGTTAAACTTTTAATACAAAATGAATATGAAATTTAGATATAATATATTAGCTCTAGTATTGTTCTTGTTCGTGGGCAGTGCTTGTTCAGACTTCTTAGATGTTCAACCCAAGGATAAGCAAACTGATAAGCAACTTTATGCTACCAAAGGTGGTTTTTACGCTGCATCCAATGGCGTATATAATAAGTTGAACTCATCTAGTTTATATGGAAAATCTTTGACTTATGAGATGATTGATGTGTTGAGCAAAAGATATGGTCCACAAACAAACAATACCTATTTAACTGCTTTGAATTCTTGGAATTACGCAGACACCCAAGTTGAAAATAGGATTTCCGCTGTTTGGACGACAGCCTACAATACTATTATGAATTGTAATGTTGTACTTGAGAATATTGAAGAGCAAGATGGTGTTTTGACTGAAAAAGAAGCCAGTATTATGAAAGGCGAAATGCTAGCAATGAGGGCATTTCTACATTTTGATATGTTGAGGATCTTCGGGCCTATAGTAGCTACAAATGAAAAGGATGCTTCAATTCCTTACAATGAATCTACAACTGTTCAGGTGTTAGATATTTTGCCTGCTGACTCAGTG
>CAYTJC010000091.1:0-6975 GCA_964437875.1 uncultured Dysgonomonadaceae bacterium | reverse complement strand
TCATGTATTTACGCTTTGGTTGGGTTGTTGGCAATGTTGGACTTATTGGCACACTCATCATCGTTACCTTGGGTACATCCATCACTTTCCTCACCGCGCTATCCATTGCCTCTATTGCTACCAATGCACCCGTTAAGGCAGGAGGTGCATATTTTCTAATAAGCAGATCACTGGGTGTTGAAATGGGCGGCGCTATAGGGATACCTCTGTTTTTGGCTCAAGCTTTTTCTGTAGCACTCTATATTATGGGCTTTTCAGAAAGTATGATAGCTATATTTCCCTCTCTAAATATAAAATTTGTAGGGATAGTTACAACTCTTCTCTTGAGTCTTTTGGCTTTGTTCTCCACCAAAGCTGCTATTAGGGCTCAGTTTGTTATTTTAGCAGTTATTGCTTTTTCTCTTATATCCTTCTTTTTTGGTGCCCCTATTGAGGATTCTCATATAGAGCTGTGGGGAGTTCCAGCAGCAGAATCTGTAAATTTTTGGACTGTATTCGCTGTTTTCTTCCCTGCTGTCACAGGCATTATGGCGGGAGTCAATATGTCGGGCGACTTGAAAGACCCTGCCAAATCCATTCCTAATGGAACTTTTTTGGCTGTTGGTGTTGGATATCTTATATACATGGTTGTTCCCTTTTTCTTTGCTTTCAGAGCAGATGCAGCTACATTGGTAAGCGACAATATGATTATGCAAAAGATAGCTTATTGGGGGTTTGCTATCTTGCTGGGTATATGGGGTGCAACTCTATCAAGTGCAGTAGGTAGTTTGTTGGGTGCACCTCGCGTACTTCAGGCGTTGTGCATAGACAAAGTGTTACCTTCAAAACTTTCATTCTTAGCAAAAAGCTCAGGACCCGAAAAAATTCCACGTGCTGCCACTATTTTTACATCCATAATAGCATTAACGCTTATCTCCTTAGGTGATTTAAATACCATTGCTCCTATACTTACAATGTTTTTCTTGACAACATATGGTACACTCAATCTTACATCAGGAATAGAAACATTGTTGCAGAGTCCATCGTTCCGACCAAAATTCAGGGTGCATTGGTTTTTCTCTTTCCTTGGCACAGTGGGTTGTGTGGCTGTGATGTTTTTGATAAATGCGCTCGCAACTGTTGTTGCCATGGTGTTTATTATAGGAATATATGTATGGTTGCGTCGTCGCCGACTTAAAACCACTTTTGGAGATGTTACAAGGGGAATGCTTTTGCAAGTTGTTCGCTATGCTTTGTTGAGGTTAGACTCAAAAGCAGATGATGCTAAAAGCTGGCGACCCAATATTCTTGTGTTTTCAGGTATGCCCACCAAAAGATGGCATCTTATAGATTTCGCTTATGGTATTGTGCAAGAGAAGGGTCTGATAACTGTAGCAACTATACTTCCCGAAGAGGGAGTTACACAAGATAGAGTGGCCAAGCACGAACAAAACATATCGTCGTACTTGAGCGATAAGAATATCAAAACTCTCGTGCGGGTAACCCGAGCTGAAAATGCATTTACAGGTTCTAAACAATTGGTAAACTCTTATGGTTTGGGTAGTGTTGTTCCCAATACTGTTTTGCTGGGCGATACAGAAGAGAACAGTCATCACGAGCCATACTGCGATATGATATCACATTTTTATCAATCGAAACGAAATGTAATCATACTTCAAAATGATTTTAAACTCAACTATGGTGGAGAAAAGAAAATAGATCTTTGGTGGGGTGGTCTCAAGGGCAATGGTGGCTTAATGATGATTATTGCACACTTAATTAGCACAAGTCCTCGTTGGCGAGACATAAAAGTGTGTGTTAAAATGGTTGTTGCCACAGAAGAAGCTGCCAAAGGTACACGTGAGAACCTAAAGAAAATATTGCTTGAAATGCGAGTAGCCTTTGATTATGACATTATAGTTTCGGGAGGAAGAAGATTTTGGGATATTCTTGAAGAAGAGTCGCAAGATAATACAATGGTGATGATGGGATTGAAAGTCCCAGATGAGAACTTTGCTGATTATTACAAACAGTTGAAAGTGAATACAAAGGCTATCACTAACAAAGTGTTTTTCCTTGCTTCAGAACACATAGATTTTAAAGATGTATTGAATTAATTTTTAAGAGGTGAGGGAATAAGTTACTCTCTTTTTACGAATGTATGCATTTACTCATTTGTTATACCTAATACATTCGTTTTTCCTCTCTAAGTTAATAGAAAGTTTTTGTTAGAGTTTAAATGGTGCGAAATGGTGCTTTAAAATGCTGTCCAACCACTATCTGCCACAATGCTTTGTCCATTTATAAAGCTCGATGCATCTGTTGCTAAGAATAAAGCTATTGTAGCTATTTCTTCGCTTGTACCACTTCTTGGATTTCCACATGTGCTTGGCATTATTACATTGATGCCTGTTGTATTTAGCTCTTTCATATACTCCCCAGATTCCACTTCTGTTTCTACTCCACCTGGGCAGATGGCATTGCAACGGATGTTCTTTTTGGCATACATAAACCCTGTGTTTTTAGTCAATCCTATTATTGCATGTTTAGACATGGTGTATGCTGCACCAGCTCTTGCTCCAAACAGACCACCTATAGAGCTTACATTGATGATGTTGCCTCCACCTTGTTTTAAAAAACAATTGATTGCTTTTCTTATACTATAGAAGGGGGCCATTACATTGATATCTGTTAGGTTTTGCATCATCTCGTCTGAAACCTCTCCAATGGGACTAAAATCATCCATAATACCAGCATTGTTTACTAAGATGTCAAGTTTTCCTTGTTCCTCACAAGCTATTGTGATAATGTTCTCAGCCTCCTCTTTACTTTTAAGGTCTGCAGCGTATGGAATAACCTTTCCAGCGTATTCTTTTGTGTCTTCTGCCAGGGCCTTTAGTCTTTCAACTCTACGTGCAACTGCATATACCACAGCTCCCTCTTTAGCAAATAGTCTTGCTACTGCTCTCCCTATACCAGCACTTGCTCCTGTAACGATGGCTACTTTTCCTTTCAATTTCATCTTATTTGCCTTTTAGTTAAACTTAGAACTAATATTTGTAAATATACATATATATACTGAGTAAAGTGCAAACAAACCAACAGAGATTATTTATGAGGTATATTTTTTTTAGGGTATGAGAAACCATTAGAATTATAGTATGTTTAATTAAGTGTTTCATATCACACAATCTTCTTTTTTCTCATGCAAAAATGCTTCATCATACATTCTAAATTATTAGAATTGCCAAAGCTTGTTGAGTCATCCAATTATTTTGATTATTTTTGTCATTAATAAAAAATATACTCTCATGAAAAAGAAAATTAGAGCAGCCATAATTGGCTACGGTAATATAGGTAAATATGTTATTGATACTATTTCACACACAACTGATTTTGAAATTGCGGGAATAGTTCGTCGCAACATCCAAGAGATACCTTCCGAACTGAAAGAATATGAAGTAACAGATTCAATTGATAAGCTATCTGATGTAGATGTAGCAATATTATGTTTGCCAAGTCGTCTGACGGAATCTGCTGCCAAAGAAATTATTTCTTTAGGAATAAACACAGTAGATAGTTTTGATATTCACTCCGATATAGTAGCACTGCGCACTTCGCTCAGTGGTGTTGCAAAAGAGCACAATGCTGCTGCTGTTATTTCTGCAGGATGGGATCCTGGTAGTAACTCCATTGTGCGCACACTGATGCAAGCTATGGCTCCAAGCGGAGTCACCTACACCAACTTTGGTCCAGGTATGAGCATGGGGCACTCAGTAGCAGTGAAAGCTATTGAGGGTGTAAAAGATGCTCTCTCCATAACAATTCCTACAGGTACTGGTATTCACCGTCGCATGGTTTACATAGAGATTAAAAATGGCTATAAGTTGGTGGACGTGACTGAAGCTATAAAAAAAGATGCTTATTTTGTCAATGATGAAACGCATGTTTTTCAAGTTGACAATATCAATGAATTGAAAGACATGGGCCACGGTGTGGAAATGGAACGTAAAGGAGCTTCGGGTAGCACACAAAATCAACTATTTTCTTACGGCATGAAAGTAAATAACCCTGCATTGACAGCTCAAATGTTGGTGAATGCTGCTCGTGCATCTTTCAAACAACAACCCGGAGCCTACACCCTTATTGAAATTCCTGCAATAGATTTCTTGCCTGGCAATAAAGATGAATGGATTCAAAAGTTGGTTTAAGTCATGAAAAATTAAGTATCTTTGTTTTATTAATTAATAAAATTGCGGCTCATGTTGTTGTACGTTACTTGGGATGTTAATCCTGAATTGTTTACTGTTTTTGGGAGAGAAATCAGATGGTATGGTTTGTTGTGGGTCATTGGGCTTATAGTAGCTGTATATATTGTTCAGCGAATTTATGAGAAAGAGAAACTGCCAGAAAAGTGGTTCGACTCCTTGTTTATCCATATGATGTTGGGAATTATCATTGGTGCTCGCTTAGGGCATTGTCTTTTTTATGACCCTGCATACTACTTAGCCAACCCCTTAGATATTCTTAAAATATGGGAAGGTGGTTTAGCCAGTCATGGCGGTGTGCTCGGTATTATTATTTCAGTCTGGTTATACTCAAAAAGAGTTACCAAAAAGAGCATGATATGGACTTTCGATAGGGTAATAGTTCCTACTGGATTTACTGCGGGAATGATACGGTTGGGCAATTTGATGAATCATGAAATATATGGTGGTCCAACATCGCAACCTTGGGGTTTTCGTTTTATTGAAAATATTAATGCTTGGATGGCTGGAGCGCCACCTATATATTCAGAACCTTCTCATCCAACTCAGATATACGAAGCTCTCGTTTATTTTTTAGTTTTCTTTGTTACCATGTATTTGTTCTGGAAAACAGATGCCAAGAAAAAACAAGGACTATTGATAGGGATAGCTATGATTATGATTTTCCTATCAAGATTTTTCATTGAATTCATTAAGGAAGTGCAAGTAGAGTCGGAGATACTGATGCGTGAAAGCACTGGTCTTATTCTTGGGCAGTGGCTGAGCATACCATTTGTGTTATGGGGTGTGTGGCTTGTCTGGAATGCTTTTAGAAATAGCAAAAAAGAGAATAGTCAGGATGCAGTTGTAGATAAAAAGAAGCGACCATCCAACTTCATCACAAAAAAATAACTAGAAACACAAAGATCAGATGGGCAAAGTTTGGTCTATTTAATAATATATATATATACAATAATATGTACAAACCAGTAGAAATTAATAAAGACCTTTTTTATGTTGGTGTAAATGATAGATCGAAAGAACTATTCGAAAACCTATGGCCCCTTCCTAAGGGAGTGTCCTATAACTCATACTTAATTCGTGACGAAAAAGTAGCTCTATTCGATACTGTTGACATTGCTTTTACAGATATTTTTTTAAAGAAGTTAGAAGTTGTATTAAATGGTAGGTCAATAGACTATTTGGTGATAAATCACATGGAGCCCGATCATACTGGGGCGTTGCTCTTTCTATTGAATAAATATCCAGGTATTCAGCTTGTAGGTAGTGCAAGGATTGCCGATATGCTTGAAGGATTTTATGATATTACTGAGAACATCAAAATTGTAAAAGATGGAGAAGAACTGTCATTGGGAAATTACACCTTGAAGTTCTTTATGACACCTATGGTGCATTGGCCCGAAACAATGATGACCTATGTGAAAGAGAGTAAAACAGTGTTTGCTGGTGATGCTTTTGGTACATTTGGCACATTGGATGGGGGGGTAACAGATTCGCAATTGAATCCTGATGTTTATTGGGACGAAATGGTGCGCTACTATTCCAACATTGTTGGAAAATATGGTTCGCCTGTACAAAAAGCATTACGTAAGTTGGCCGATGTAGAGATAGGTACAATATGTTCTACTCACGGACCTGTGTGGACCGAAAAAGAAAACGTAGATAAAGTAATTGGCCTATACGACAAAATGAGTAAATATGAAGCCGACAAAGGTTTGGTGATTGCTTATGGAAGTATGTATGGCAATACAGAGCAACTGGCAGAAGCTATTGCTTCTGAAGCTGCAGCCTGTGGAGTTAAAAACATTGTGATGCACAATCTTTCAAAAAGTCACCTTTCGTATGTAATTCAAGATATATATAAATACAAAGCACTTATCATTGGATCACCCACTTACGATAGCAAGCTCTATCCTGCTGTACAAAGTCTGGTGAGTGCATTAGAAAACAAGAATCTTAAGAATAGATATTTTGGATACTTTGGTGGACATTCGTGGGCAGGCACTTCGGTGAAGTTGCTTGGTGCCTTTGCAGATAAAGTGCAGTTCGAAATAGTATGCAATCCTATCGACATGAAGCAATCGCTCAAAGAAGATGTGTATGAAAAAGCAATGACTTTGGGAAGCAACATGGCCAAAAAGATTCTTTCGGACGATGAGATTGTACCAAATAAGACTACTGATTGCGAATAGTGATATCTATCAGTTGTAAGAGAAATAAATATCCAAACAGAAATAAGATAACTAAAAAATAAAAATATGAGATTAATTATTCAACCAAATGCAGATCAGATAGCAAAATGGGCTGCAAATTATGTCGTTTCAAAAATTAAGAAGGCTAATCCAAAACCTGAAAATCCTTTCAAATTGGCTTTGCCAACTGGTTCATCGCCAATAAAAATGTACAAAGAGCTGATTAGACTCCATAAAGAAGGAGTGGTATCTTTTGAAAATGTCATTACTTTCAACTTAGATGAGTACATTGGTTTAGATGCAGATCACCCTCAGAGCTACCACCATTTTATGTGGAATACTTTCTTCAATCATATCGACATCAAAAAAGAGAATGTAAACATTCCTAACGGTGTGGCCAAAGATGTTGAGGCTGAGTGCGAAGCGTATGACCAAAGGATTAAAGATGCAGGTGGTATTGATCTGTTTTTAGGTGGAGTGGGTACTGATGGGCACGTTGCTTTCAACGAACCAGGCTCGTCACTGTCATCACGTAC
>CAYTJC010000090.1:0-7156 GCA_964437875.1 uncultured Dysgonomonadaceae bacterium | reverse complement strand
TTTTTTTATCCCGAACTCACGTTATTATATACAAAAAGATGAGTAAGTGAAGGTGTTGAGATTTTTCAATGATTACTAAAAGATTTTTCATCACTTGTAGAACTTGCAAGGCCTAAGTCAAATAAACAGATGATAAGACCTACTAATAGAGCTGTTTGACATGAATGACGTAAATATGACTTAGCTATGACGCTACCAACAAAGCACTTTCTGTGTACTTTTGTTCTGAATCAAAAAATATAAAATATGGAGGACAAAGAATTAGCCAACAGAATTAAAGCATTAAGAAACAGAAAAGGTTTTTCACAAGAACAACTATCCGAAAAAGCAGGGTTAAGTTTGCGTACAATACAAAGAATAGAAAATGGAGAAACAGTGCCACGGGGTGATTCTCTAAGAAGAATTGCAGTTGCATTTGGGGTTTCATCTGACGAAATACTTGACTGGGTAGTTCAGGAAGACAAAAGTTTTTTGGTAAACTTAAACACATCTGCTTTAAGCTTTATAGTATTCCCACTATTAGGAGTTATAGTGCCTCTTGTAATTTGGACATCAAAAAAAGACAAGATTAAAAATATCAATAAGGTTGCAAAAGACCTTTTGAACTTTCAAATTACTTGGGCAATTGTTCTTTTTGTCGGATTTATAGTATTGGCAATTGGCATACTGTCTTTTAATGTTGGAAGTGAACCAGTTTCGCCAACATATGTTGCAGCAGAAGTGAAAGCAATGCTTGTAAGAAACCTTAGCTTTGTTGCATTTATGTATCTGTACAACATAATCTTAGTTATTATAAACTCTACAAGAATCAATAAGGAGAAAGAGATGAGGTATTTTCCTAAGATTAATTTTATTAGGAAATAAACGAGAAGCTTACTGCAAAAAAAAAGTAGCACGACCGGGAATCGAACCCGGATCTAAAGTTTAGGAAACTTCTATTCTATCCATTGAACTATCGCGCCAACTAACAAATGACATTTGTATTGCAAAAGTAATTGTTTTTTCGAGTAAAACCAACAGTTGCTTGGATTTATACCATGAAATAAAATAATCTTGAAATTAACTTTCTCATAAAATAGATAATTCAAACAAATTTCCTATTTTTGTGTTTATACTTCTAATCACTCTTTTTATACTTTAAAACAAACATCAGACAATGAACAAAATAGCTATACTCTACGGAAGTTCGGGAGGAAATACTGAGTCAGTTGCTGGTAGAATAAAGCAAATGTTGAACAACGAAGCTGACATCTATAATGTTGATAATGTTTCAATTGAGACTATTCAACCCTATCAATATTTAATTTTAGGGGCTTCTACTACTGGCATGGGAGATCTGCAAGACGATTGGGAAGGTTTTCTTCCTACATTCTCTTCAAAAATTGACTTCAGCGATAAAACTGTTGCCATATTCGGATTGGGTGACAGTGCTTCCTTCTCGAGCACTTATGCGGAAGCAATATATGTATTACACGATGAGCTAAAAGACAAAGTGAAAATTGTGGGTATGATACCAGACGAAGGATACACTTACGATGACTCATCGGCAGTGGTTAATGGTAAGTGGCTCGGATTGGCCCTTGACGAAGACAATGAATATGACGAAACTGAAGAACGCCTAACACAGTGGGTGGAGCAGTTGAAAAAAGAATTTGTATAGAAAAATTGCCCAGTTGTATTTCTTGCCAGAAATAACAAAGTGCAATACTTCAAATAGATTTTTATAAATTAGAATAAATAAGTTGTATTAATAAAGGGTTCGGATATGTATATCTGAGCCCTTTGTTTTTTGACATATATTGAGTCTATATCAAAGTCACATACAAGTTACTCTTTCGACAAGAAGAAACTTTCAATCTCGTCAAGTGAAGTATCTTTAAGAATAATCCGTTTGTTCTTGTCCAACAAATAAATTGTAGGAAGTGCCTTTAAGTCATAAATACGTTTATTGGTCAACACAAGACCATTATCATAAGCATGAGTCCAATTTTTCTCAGGCATTGATAGTAAATACTCTTTCCAGAGCGAAAGATTTGACTGTGGATAAATATTTAGCACAGTCAGCATATTTCTGTTAAAGCTATTGAGCGAGCAAACCCTGTTAAGGACTTCAGAATTGTGCATTTCATCGGCAACCCCAACACATCTTATACACTCAGGAGTAGAAAAGAAAAGTATCAAGTAGTTGCTTTTGATAGCATGCATTCTTTTCCAATCACCATTTTCCAAGGTATATACAAAATCAGAAGCTTTAGACCCAACTCTATTTTTATGAATCATCTCTTGTTGAAAATCATATTTTTTGTGATTTTCAGAAGACAGTTTATCCGATTTTAGAATAGTTTCAAGTACCGGAATATACAACTCCTCGTTGCGAAAAGGTGAATCTGAATTGTAATAGTACTTCTCGAATAGAGAAGCAAAATGATTATACATGGCAGTATCAGCTTGTGCCTTTACAAACAAGTACTTTATAGATCTATTGGCATGCTTGAAAGGAATATAGTTCAGTATATGAATATAATCTACAAAGCCCTGTTCAGTTATTTCAGTTTGACCAATAAGCGAAACATCTTTAAAATCAAATAACTCCCAGTAATTTTTTGATAGATAAATGGCCCGATCATAATCAGTAGTAACAGATTCGGGAACTTCTGGTATAGGGAAGTATGGATTATGGTTTTGAACCAAGATAGAATTATTTAATTCATCAAAAGCCTGATTGGTTAAGGGTCTTGACTTGTTGTAAATACCACAGCTTACCATCATAAAGAGCATAAACAGTAAAAGTAGAAAAGAAATGTTTGCTGTTTTCATATTTTTGTTGCTAAACAGTGTGTGGAATTAAAAACTATTTTACAATAAATAAGTATTTTCCTATTTCATCACAAATAGACAACAATGGGGTTTATAATAAAGACAGTACACCAAACACATTGAAGTGAAAATCTTACGAACTATTAATTAGCCCATTACGATAACTACAAAACACCTATTTTATAATACAAAAGTAAGAACTTAACTTCTCTTTACAAAAACATTTGTGATGAATCTTTAAGAGAAAAATGTTAAACATTGAAACTCTTCAAAATGTAACAATACAATCGACTTTAAAAATAAGGTGGAAGCAACACATTGTATAGGTCATACTAAAATAATAGCTTGCATATAAAATAGAATCAAACGTTTATGCAATATTTAATGCTCTAAAAAACTATTTATACAAACAATAAATAGAATAAGGATTAGTAGAACAATTTGCTTCGTGAAATACCGTCACTAAAGTCATTTATTTTTATTAGATTTGTAGTTCAAATTAATACTACTATGGACAATTATATTGTTTCGGCACGAAAGTACCGTCCTGCTACTTTTAAATCGGTAATTGGTCAGAATGCATTGACAACAACACTTAAAAATGCAATCTCGAACAACAAGTTAGCACATGCCTATCTGTTTTGCGGACCGCGAGGTGTGGGAAAGACCACTTGTGCCCGTATTTTCGCAAAAACAATAAATTGTTTTGCTCTTACTCCTGAGCAAGAAGCGTGCAATAAGTGTGAGTCGTGTGTTGCCTTTAATGAAAACAGATCTTACAACATTCACGAGATGGATGCTGCTTCTAACAACTCTGTCGAGGACATTCGCGACTTGATAGACCAAGTACGCATTCCACCCCAAATAGGTAAATACAAAGTGTATATCATTGACGAGGTACACATGTTATCGACCCAGGCTTTCAACTCTTTCTTGAAAACATTGGAAGAGCCACCTAAACACGCCATCTTTATATTGGCTACAACAGAGAAGCACAAGATAATTCCAACAATATTGTCGCGCTGTCAGGTGTATGATTTTAATCGTATCAACTTAGGAGACATTGTGGAGTATTTGAGCTACGTGGCAAAAGAAGAAAACGTGTCTGTGGAAGAAGAGGCTTTAAACATTATTGCCCAAAAGGCCGATGGAGGAATGCGTGATGCACTCTCCATTTTTGACCAAACGGTGAGCTACACAGCAGGCAATGTTACCTATCAAGCCGTAATAGACAATCTGAATGTATTGGATTATGAATACTATTTTAAACTAACCGATGCTATTTTGCAAGGAAGCGTTGTGGACAGTTTACTCATAATCAATGATATTCTTAACCATGGCTTTGAGGGTCAACATATCATTTCGGGAATGGCTTCGCACTTTCGGAACTTGATGATTAGCAAAGACCCTCGATCAGCAATGCTGTTTGAAGTAGGACAGTCTATTAAGAAGCGATACGTAGATACTGCAAAAAAATGCTCAAACGAGTTGCTCTATAAAGGTATTGAAATAGCCAACGAGTGCGATCTCAATTATAGGATAAGTAAAAACAAACGCTTGTTGCTTGAGTTGGCTTTCATTCGTATGTGCCAACTATCAGGTGGAGTAGGGCAGAGTAGCGAAAAAACAACAACTACGATTAAGCAAATAGATGCAACGCAAACAACACGCACACATGTTGCTGAGAAAGCAAAAGAACCCGTAGCGACCGAAATAAAGAACCCTATCTCTAAGTCTGAAACTAAACCCGAATCTACAAAGCAACCCGTAAAGACAGAGGAGGATGAAGGAGGAGAAAGTAGGCTGACAGAGCGAGACCCACATTATGTTCCTCTTGAAAAGGAGCAACCTGCTGAGCAATCACCAAAACCAAAAGAGGTGAAAGAACCCGAAAGGAAGCTGCCTACTTCAGGAAATAGACCAAGAACTTTTTCAATAGCCAATCATGGAGTATCCATTACCCCCGCTGAAGATGAAGAGAAAGATGAAACCGAAACTCCTAAAGCTAAAAGCAATAATAGAAACAGTGACTTCACAGAAGAGGCATTGATAGATGCCTGGGTGAGCTATGCTGATAGCTTAGAAGAAGAGCGGTTGCTTAAAAACACGATGTCTCTTTATTTACCCAAGAAAGTGAATGATGTTGTGTTTGAAGTAACTGTTAACACAGATATCAACAAAGATTATCTTGACAGTAACTTAGGATCGATTCTTAATTGGTTGCAAGATAATTTGCATAATGACAAGATTGAGATGAAGATTCTGATATCTGAAACCGTTGTAAACAAAAAGGCCTTTACTTCTCAAGAGATTTTCCAAGAAATGGCTGAATCAAACCCTGCATTAAAAAAACTGACTGATGAGTTGGGGTTAGAAATAAAGTAATTCCAAGAGAATTGGTTTCAAATTGAAACAAATGGCTCAAAGAGGCTTTATAAGCATAACCATTCGCCATCCTAAAGAATAGAGATTCAATTTATTATTGGTTGTATAGAGAGAAGATGCTTACTTCTCACTCTATACTATCAAGACTATCGTTAATATCATTTAGCACCAAGCTTGCCAACATAAAACCGTATATACCAGTAATATGCAACATAGTTCCATTGGTATTTGGTTTGTAGTGACTTATTATACTCTTTTGATCAAGCTCTTCAAGATCGTAATTATCCCCTTTATTCTGCAACATCTCTTCGCTATAAATACACTGGATCTTCTTAGATGGTTTTTCAGTTTTTCTGAATCTTTGTCGCAATGCTGCTGCTAACTTACATCCCTTCACTTTCCAAAACTCTGTGATATGAATTTTAGTAGGGTCCATTTTAAGACCAGCCCCCATAGAGGCAAAAACTTTTGCATCGGTTTTGCACGCTTCCAATAGTAGGTGTGCTTTGTGTGTGAGCGTATCTATTGCATCAATTATATAATCGAAGTTGTGTAAGAGAAATGAAGAGGATGTTCCCTCAGTATATATTTGAGCAATGGCAGTAATTTCAGCACTGGGATTAATCTCCAACAATCGCTTCTTCAGTACTTCTACCTTTAGCTCCCCAATAGTATTTTGTGTAGCTGGCAACTGACGGTTGAGATTAGATACATTCACACGATCGGGATCAACAATAGTGAGATACTTTATGCCACTTCTTACCAATGCCTCTGCACACCAGCTACCAACACCACCCACACCAAACAAAATTACATGTTGCGATGTAATTTTTTCTAATACCTCTCGTCCTAACAATAACTCTACGCGTGCGAAATAGTCTAAACTTGAATCTTGCTGACTCTGTTCTCTCTCTTGAATATCATCTTGCATATCTTGCAATTGTTTATTTGTAAGTAGTTATATCTAACAAGAACCCTCTCTACTGAATGTGTTTTAACAATAATAATGTAGCAAAAGACATCATCTTATCAAAATATAATCTGTATTAAGACGTCAAAGATAGAAAAAACATAGATATAGCATGTCGATAAGTAAGTGAACATGTACAATAGAACTTGTCAAAGAATCTTGACGGCAGAATTCGGTAAATTATTAGAGCAACAATTTATGAGAAGACTAAAAATAAATCTTATTTTTGTATTTAAACGTCGTTTCAAAAGACACAATGAAACCATTTTAATATTCATGAAATGAAAATACTGCACACAGCCGATTGGCATTTAGGAAAACGATTAGATAGTTTCTACCGACTGGAAGAACAAAAGCTTGTCTTGAATGAAATTTGCGAAATAGCCGAAGAGCAATCTGTAGATGCAGTGATTGTTGCTGGCGATTTATTTGATGCCTTTAACCCTCCTGTTGAAGCAATAGAGTTGCTATACAAAACACTGAAACGACTTACTAACAATGGCAAACGACCAGTGATAGCCATTGCTGGCAATCACGATTCGCCCACCAGAATAGACTCGCCCGACCCATTGGCACGCGAATGTGGTATTTTGTTTATGGGCTTGCCCAATACTCACATCCAAACCTTGCAATTAGAAGATGGTTTCGAGATAACAAAGGCGGACCAAGGTTTTATGGAGTTTAAATTGCCTGGTCATTGTTATCCATTACGAATTGTTTCTACTCCTTATGCCAACGAGATGAGAATGAAAGAGTTCTTTGGTGAGGAGAAAGATGTGGAATTAGAGAACTCGCTAAAAAGAAGTTGGGACAAACTCGCAGAAGAATATTGCGATGAAAACGGGGTAAATCTATTAGTGACCCATCTCTACATGCTAAAACGTGGCGGTAAAACATTGGAAGAGCCTGATGGCGAGAAACCTTTGAAAATTGGAAATGCCGATCTCATTCACTCTGATATAATTCCACCTCAAATACAATATA
>CAYTJC010000089.1:0-7190 GCA_964437875.1 uncultured Dysgonomonadaceae bacterium | reverse complement strand
TTTCGCCATCAATTATTTGTTCTATTTTGTGTCCGTTCTTATCCACACTAACGTGTACCACATTAGTGTCTCCAAAAAGATTATGCAAATCACCCAATATCTCTTGATAAGCACCCACGAGAAATGCTCCTATATAGTAAGGCTGTCCTTTTTTGAGAGAATGTACTGGTAAATAAGAAGATTGCTTTCCATCTTGCGAAATAAAGTTGGCAACTTTACCATCCGAATCACAGGTCATGTCTTGCAACGTTGCTGTGCGGGTAGGCTTCTCATCTAAACGGTGAATGGGCATAATGGGAAATACTTGGTCTATAGCCCACGAGTCTGGTAGTGACTGGAACAATGAGAAGTTGCAAAAATATTTATCAGGTAACAATGTTGCCAATTGCCTTAATTCTTCGGGTGCATGTTTAGCTTTTTTGATAACTACATTTATTTCACGCATTATAGAGAAATAAAGTTGTTCAACTTGAGCCCGAGTTTTCAGATCAAGCATGCCAAGGCTAAACATGTCAAGAGATTCTTCTCTAATTTGCTGTGCATCGTGCCACGCCTCCAACATGCGAGGTTGAGAGAGAGAATCCCATATATTATATAATTCTTTTACCAACTCATGGTCGTCTTCGTGTATATCAATTTCTTCAGCCCATTCTGGTAAAGTTGTTGTTTCAAGTACCTCAAATATGAGTACGGAGTGATGTGCAGTGAGTGCACGTCCTGACTCGGTGATGATGTTTGGATGTGGTATTTCATTCTTATCGGATGCATCTACAAAGGTGAAAACTGCATCATTTACATATTCTTGAATTGAATAGTTAATACTGTTTTCGCTATAAGAAGAGCGTGTACCATCATAATCTACACCCAATCCACCACCTATATCCACAAATTCGACTTTAAAATCAAGTTGATATAATTGCACATAAAATTGTGCTGCTTCGCGCAATGCTGTTTTGATGCGACGAATCTTTGTAATTTGACTACCTATATGAAAATGAATGAGACGCAAACAATCCACCATATCGTGCGATTTAAGTATCTCCATTGCTTCTAATAGCTCGCTGGAGTTAAGTCCAAATTTACTTCCATCTCCTCCAGACTCTTCCCATTTGCCACTACCCGAACTTGCTAGTTTGATGCGAATACCAATATTAGGTCTTACTTTTAATCGCTTAGCCAATTTTAATGTCAAATGAAGCTCATTTAGTTTTTCTACAACAAGAAAAACTTGTTTACCCATCTTTTGAGCCAAAAGTGCCAGCTCTATATAGTTTTCGTCTTTATAACCGTTGCAAACAATAACAGAATCACGATCAGTATCAATTGCCAATACTGCATGAAGCTCTGGTTTAGAACCCGCTTCAAGACCAATGTTAAATTTCTTTCCGTGATTAACTATCTCTTCAACCACTTGGCGCATTTGGTTTACTTTGATAGGGTAAACAATATGATTTTGTGCTTTATACTCGTATTCTTTGGCTGCAGTTTTAAAACAAGTACTTATTTTTTCAATTCTACTGTCTAAAATTTCAGGAAAACGCACCAATACGGGAGCTGAAACATCTCGTAAGTCAAGCTCCTTCATTAACTCATCTAAGTCAACTCCATGGCTATCTTTTTGAGGAGTAACCAGTACGTTTCCTTTTTCATTTATGGAAAAATATCTATTTCCCCAACCGTTTATGTTGTATGTTTCTTCTGAATCTTCAATACGCCATTTTCTCATTATCTATATCTCTTTCTTAATGGTTTATTTTCTAACTATCTTAGAACAAAATTACACAATTATTTTGTCAATTATCAATTAGGAAATAAAATAACAAATCTTATTACTTTATTCTGTGTGTTGTTTGTGAGACTGTAGGTTGTAGTGCTTTTTTTTACTCTTATAAACAATAACAGAAAGAAGAAAAAATTATATCTAACTGCAATATTTTTTGTAGATGAAAATCATCTCTCATTATTGCTCTACTTTCGCAGCTTCCCATCCAATCATAGCCACCTTCAAATTCAATCCCCAATGATAACCTCCCAATTCTCCACTGGAACGGATTACTCTGTGACAAGGAATGATAAAGGAAACAGGATTACTGCCAACGGCTGTTCCCACAGCACGATTTGCATTTGGATTGTTCAGTAGGTTGCTTATGTTTCCATAAGTTGTGAGTTCACCAAGAGGAATTTTAAGAAGAGCATTCCATACTTTTAATTGAAAGTCGGTGCCTTTGATATGTAGTTGTAAAGGATTGAGTATGTTTGTGGGATTTCGCAGAAAAGCAATGGCTTGGTGATGGATAGGTTGTTCTTGAAGAGTAAAATTGGCATTACTAAATATTTCCACCAAATCATTGTATGTTTGTGTGTTATCTCCAAAAGCTAAATAACAAATTCCTTTATTAGTAGAGGCAACACAAGCTGGCCCAAAAATTGTATCTAAATAGGAGTAATGGATGGTTAAATCTTTCCCTTTGTTTCTGTATTCTCCTGGAGTCATAGCTTCTACAGCTACAAATAGATCGTGCAATCTACTTGTGCTTGACAGACCTGCATCTAGCGAGAGATCAAAAAGGTTTTTATGCACTTCCAATTGTGCCTTAGCATATTCGAGGGTAGTATATTGAAGAAACTTTTTGGGGCTAATTCCTGCCCACTGTGTAAAAAGACGATGAAAATGATACGGACTCAAGTTTACTCCTGCAGCAATTTCGTCTAAGCTGGGTTGTTCTTTAAAGTGTGTGCGAATATAATTAATAGCCAGCTCAATGCGTTTGAAATCTATGTTATTATTTTTAGTAACCATACCTCTTGTTTTTTATTCATTTCAAAGCTAAGCTATTTGTGAGAGACTGACAATCTGATTCTTGCTTTTTACTCGCCACTGCACTCTACTTATCTATTTTATCATAAACTGTTCAAAATCATCTGAAAACATATTGGTTATCTCTCCACCAGGTTTTACATAAATAAAATAGTAGTGCAGTCCAGGTATTGTTGTAGCGACTTTCACAGATTTTTCTACACCCATAGCCATAAATGCAGTGGCATAAGCGTCGGCCGTCATGCAGTCATCTGCTATTATTGTTGCACCAAGTATGTTTTGTTCTGAAGGGTATCCTGTATGTGGATCAATGGTGTGAGAATATTTCACTCCATCTTTCACATAGTAGTTCCTGTAGTTGCCCGATGTAGCTACAGCTTTATCACAGATTGACAAAATCAGTTGAAGCTCTCGTTGCATTGCCAATGAGTCGTCTGTTGGCTTATCAATTCCTATCCGCCAGCAATCACCTTTTTCGTTCGTACCTCGCATTGTTATTTCACCACCAATCTCTACCATATAATTTGTAATGCCAAATTCTTGTAACACATCAGCTACTATATCGCAAGAGTAACCTTTCGCTATTGCTGAAGTGTTTATTTGTACACGAGGATCATCTTTTACAATTATGCCATCTTCAATTCTAATTTTGTTATACCCCACAAAAGCTTTCATGCTATCAATCTTTTCAGGGGTCACATTGTCCATATCTTTAAAGCCAAATCCCCATGCATTAATAAAAGGTGAAGCTGTAATATCAAACATCCCATCTGTTTTGCGTGATATTTCCATTGACTTTTCAAATACTTCAGTAAAAAGAGTATCCAAGGTTACAGGTGTATTGTTATTCACCTTGTTTATAATAGAGCCTTCCTTAAAAGGATTGAGCGATTGGTCAAATTTTTGCAAGGCCTCCATTATCTCTTCTTTCACAGAGCGAGTGTATTCGTACTTGATATGAAAGTAAGTATAAAATATTTCCCCACTGTCTTGATGGAAGGTTGCTTCTTCTTTATTTTCCTTCTTGGTGGAGTTACATCCAATAAGCAAAGTTAGAAACAAAAGAAGAAAAATGTACGATGATTTATTATTGAGATGCTTCATGAAAAAGTGGGGGATATAACTAAGTAATTTTATAAAGTGTGGAATAATTTTACACCCATTCAGTAAATTCTTCAATTGATTTTCTCCTTTTGGTTTGTTCTTTTTCAGGAGAGGTCTCTTCTTTTGGATATCCGATAGGGATAATTGCTACAGGCTCCAAAACGTTGTCTAAGTTGAGTACATCTCTTAATATATTTATATCAAAGTTACATACCCAGCAAGTTCCTAAACCCAATTCTGTTGCTTTCAGGATAATATGTGTAACAGCAATAGCTACATCAATGTTGCCATGATCTTTATTATCAGCCGATCGCTTCCACGATTGCGATTTATCTGTACATGCCACAATATAGAGTTGGGCAGTCTCAAACCATTTGCGTGGATAACTCTCCACAATTCTTTGTTTGATATCTTCCGAACTACAAATAAAAAAACGCCACGGTTGATAGTTCACAGCTGAAGGAGCTATACGAGCAGCATTGAGCAGTTCTAGAATAGTTTCTTTCTCTATCTCTTTGTCCGAAAATGAGCGTTCTGACTTACGCTTCAAAAATAATTTGTCGATATTCATAATAAGTAAGTTTTTAGAATTCTTCTTCAATATGATACTTGTTTCTATCAGCTGAGTTACGCGATACTATTTCGCCAAGAAATCCTGCTAAAAATAACTGAGTTCCCACTATCATAGCCGTGATAGCAAGGAAAAAATAAGGCGAATCTGTAACTAATCTATAACCTAAACCATGTTTTAAGGCATATATTTTAGATGCACCCACTACTATGATTGCAATGAAACCGATAAAAAACATTAAGCTACCCAAAAATCCAAAGAAGTGCATGGGTTTTCTACCAAAAACGGACAAGAACCAGAGTGTAAGCAAATCCAAATAGCCATTGAAGAAACGACTCATTCCAAATTTTGTTTTACCATACTTGCGTGGACTATGTGTTACAACCTTTTCGCCAATCTTTGTGAATCCTGCGTTTTTGGCTAAAGCTGGAATGTAGCGATGCATATCATTATAAATTTCAATATTCTTCACAACTTCTTTTTTGTATGCTTTAAGTCCGCAATTCATATCGTGTAATTTTATACCAGTAACACGTCTTGCAGTTGCATTATATATTTTAGAAGGAATATTTTTGGTAAATGTACCGTCGTACCGTTTCTTTTTCCAACCCGAAACAATATCGTAGTCATCTTCACGCACCATTCTGTACAATTCGGGAATTTCGTCAGGACTATCTTGAAGGTCAGCATCCATTGTAATCACTACATCGCCTTTTACCTGTTGGAATGCACAATGCAATGCAGGAGACTTTCCGTAGTTTCGCTGAAACTTAATAGCCCGTACACTGTTTGATTTTCCTTTTAATTGAGTGATAGCTTTCCATGAATTATCGGTACTTCCGTCATCCACATATATTATTTCGTACGAAAAGCCATTCTCATCCATCACTCGTTCAATCCAGCTATGCAATTCGGAAATTGACTCTTCTTCGTTATACAACGGAATTACTATAGAAATATCCATATCAACCTACTAATTAGATGAGTTTTATTTGTTTAAATTCTTAACGTCAATGTTTATTCTTGATGCAACTGGTGTTAGCAATAACGATATAATAAATCCCAAAAACACATTGCTAAGCAACTGTCTAAAGGCAAATACAATAGGCGAAAAAGAACTCTGTCTTTTCAGTTCATCCATCATTGTCTCACTAAAGTCAAGCGATTGTGCAAGCTCTATTGTTTGCTCGTTGATAATGGAGATATAAGAAGGATTTAACCATACTAAGTGTATAATAATAATGGCAGACTCTATAATTGAAGCAAAGAAAAATAGCATTACACCCAGTTTTACTCCGTCCCAATATTTCAATTTATTTTCGGGATCAATATTCTTAAATCGAATTAAATAAAAAAGCAGCAATAAAGGGGTGAAAAAGCTAAGAAATGTACTTACGTAGTTTAAGGAGGGGTATTGTGTTGCTCCTATTA
The DNA here is from genome assembly GCA_964437875.1 of uncultured Dysgonomonadaceae bacterium. Classification (GTDB taxonomy): domain Bacteria; phylum Bacteroidota; class Bacteroidia; order Bacteroidales; family Dysgonomonadaceae; genus UBA2632. Next base: position 1,266 of record CAYTJC010000089.1, on the reverse strand, counting down.
CAAATAGGTATTTGAAAATCCAAAACCCACCTAATACTAAACCAGCTTGCATCGCATAGCTGGTCATACTGTTTTTTTCTTTTTGCATTTGTATATTTTAATTGGTCCTTTTTATTAAAGACGCAATAGTAATTTGTTTGTGTTTAGTAACTATACAAAAGTAATTATTTTTCACTTAGAAAAAAAGTTTCTCACATTCATAGCTCAAATACAATGAACACAGAGTTAAATGCCTTTTTTTATAGCCTGTTTTAGTTTGTATTTTGCGGAAATCACACTGTGAAAATAAACCTACTCCGTGATAATCACCGAAACTGATTATCAGGATATATATAGCCGTCAATTAATTTTTAGTTTAAAAAAAACTCAAACCTGATATCTTATATGAATATAATGTTGATTAGCAGTTAAATATAGAGTGTAGTATTCTCAATGTTTGGTTTGAAGTAAGTTCTTCTCTACGGGAGTTTTTAATAACTGGATATACATAAGCTTCAACAGTGTTATCATCAAGCATTTTCAGATAACCACCTATGCCCCAAGAAATCATGCGTGTGTCTGTTCTGAATTTAAGAATTTTCTTTTTTCTATCTGAATAAGAAATGATGTATTGCCGATCAACTCTTTGTAACATTTCATCAAACGGACAACTCGTTCTTGCTGTGAAAGGAAGGGTCATTGTCTTGACACCTCTAAACTTAGGGGGAGTGTCATTTTCTGATTCCATGTATTCCAATCTATTATAAAAAAAAGAAGTTATAATGGCGGGGGGTATTACACCGTTTATAATAAAAGCAACTAAAAGGTGCCAAAAGTTGAAGTGTACACCCCAAAATACTGACATAACAACAATAATACCGAGTAGGAAAATTAAATAAACAGAAGCCCAAAAAATTAATAACTTAGTTGTAAATTTCATGATGGATATTATTTATAAGTTTTTATTTCTAGTTTTGTTTTGGAATTTTTATTTCTTGTGTAATTTTTATGTTCTCAAAGCCCATATCTTTCATTATGGATGTTAGTACTACTTCATCTTTAAGAATACCTTGGGTGATGGCATCATTTACCATTGTGTCTTTTTCTTTCATAATGGCATTGTTGTAATCTGCAATGGTAAGCGGATTGAAAGCATTCATGCTTTCATTATAAACTTTGATGGACTTCTCGTCAATCATAGTGTCTAATATTCTTGCTCGTGGCAGTGAAATGTGAACATCTTTGCCAGATACTTCCACTTTCATATTTTCAAAATCTACACCCGCT
>CAYTJC010000088.1:0-7199 GCA_964437875.1 uncultured Dysgonomonadaceae bacterium | reverse complement strand
CAAATGAGCAAAGATGAAATGTCCTTTTGGGACCATTTGGATGAGTTACGTGGTCACATAATTAGAATTATTCTAGCCCTGGTTGTATTCACAATGGTGGGTCTCATTATTATTCCAAAAGTATTTGACAGTATTATACTTGCTCCACGCAATTCCGATTTTGTTACCTATAGGTTCTTTGAAAAAGTGGGCGAATATATCCCTTTTCTCCCCGATTTTTCAGCTGATGCCTTTAATGTAACCATTCTGAACATAAACATGACTACCCAGTTTATGACCTATATATCCACATCATTTGCATTTGCGGTACTTTTGTGTATTCCTTATCTATTCTACGAAGTTTGGAAATTTATAAGACCTGCGCTCTACGAAAACGAAACCAAAAACATTAAAAAAGCATTCACCTTTGGTGGGTTTATGTTTATGGTTGGTTGCTTAGTAGGCTACTTTATTGTGTTTCCTCTAATATTCAGATTCTTAATCACATTTCAATTGAGTGCACATATAGAAAATATGTTGTCGCTCGACTCCTACATGAGCAATTTCTACACGCTTATCTTAATAATGGGTATTGTTTTTGAACTTCCCCTGGTGTTTTGGATACTATCAAGCATGGGACTCATACACCGTTCTTTCTTTCGAAAATATCGTCGCCATGCTATTGTTGGAGCCCTCTTATTAGCTGCTGCCATCACACCTTCTGGCGATCCATTCTCGCTCTTTGTGGTTACTCTACCGCTCTATATGCTTTGGGAAGTGAGTGCCTATGTGGTTAAAAAAGATCCGCCTGCAGAAGAATTACCAACAATATTTGAGTAATAGCAAATAGAATTTTTGTTTAAAGTAAAGAGAATTCATGAATTCTCTCTACTGCAACAAATGGATTTTTTCTCTCACTCTATATCCTCTTTCTTAGCTTCTTGCCAAATCTCTTCTATTTCGGCCAGTGTCATATCCTTTAAGTTGCGACCATTCTGTTTGGTATCGTTCTCTAAATAATTGAATCGCTTAATAAACTTTCTGTTTGTGCGCTCCAGTGCATTGTCGGGGTTCACGTTGTACAGGCGAGCAGCATTTACGATAGTGAATAACAAATCGCCAAACTCTGCCTCCATGCGGTCTTGGTCTAACTTATCAATCTCAACTTTCACCTCATCCATCTCTTCGTTAACTTTGTCCCATACATCACGACGTTCATTCCAATCGAAGCCAGAATTGCGAGCCTTGTCTTGAATTCTGTATGCTTTCACAAGAGAAGGCAACGATGCAGGCACTCCATCCAAAATTGTTTTGTTGCCATCTTTCTCTTTCATTTTTATCTGCTCCCACGATTGCTCAACCAATTCGGGAGAGTCTATCCTATCCCCTCCAAAGACATGAGGATGGCGGAAAACCAACTTGTCGGATATTGCATTGCATACATCGCCAATGTCGAAAGAGTTTTTCTCTTCACTAATTTTTGCGTAGAAAATGATGTGGAGTAACAAGTCGCCCAACTCTTTCTTTATTTCATTAGAGTCGTTATTCAAAATTGCTTCAGAAAGTTCATAAGTCTCTTCAATTGTGTTGGCACGTAAACTTTCGTTGGTTTGCACTTTGTCCCAAGGACATTTTTCTCTCAATTCGTCTAATATATCTAAAAGACGACTGAATGCCTTTAGGTTCTCTTCTCTCTTGTTCATTGTATCTATATTATTAGAAAGAAAAATACCGATAAACGAAGCGTAAACTCTGTTATCGGTATTTATCAATATATTGTTATTTTCTTCTACTTATGATCTCTTGTTTTGCAGAGACTACTTTTTAAAGTTAGTTGTACCCAAATTCAAAAACTGAATATATTTATCTACATCTTCATCAAAAGCATACGATGGGCTAATAGGGTTTCCTTCAGTATCTAATGCAATATAGAAAGGCTGCGAGTTGGACCCAAACTTATGACGTTGTAGATAGCTCCACTTGTCACCAATAGTTTTGAGCTTAGTTATTCTCCCATTCTCTTCTACTTCTATAATTTCAGGCAAACGAGTTTTATCGTCCACCATCAATGTTATCAATACATACTCATCGTCAAGCATGTTTTTTACACGTGGATCTGTCCAAACAGAAGCCTCCATTTTTCTACAGTTCACACATCCATATCCCGAGAAGTCAATCATCACAGGCTTGTTCACCTGCTTAGCATAAGCCATTCCCGCTTCGTAATCCAATGATTTGGCATGCACAGCTCCATCATAGAGATTGAAGTCTTGTGTAAACATGGGCGGAGCAAAAGCACTTATTGCTTTCAGAGGAGCTCCCCAAAGACCAGGCACCATATAGAGAGCAAACGAAAGTGAAATGATAGACATAAACAAACGTGGTACTGTAACGTGAGGTAGATCACTATCGTGCGCCAATTTCAGTTTACCTAATAGGTAGAAACCTAACATTGCAAATATTATAATCCAAAGTACTAAGAAGGTTTCTCTGTCCAGAAGCCCCCACCCATAAGCTAAATCTGCAACCGACAAGAACTTGAAAGCAAGTGCTAACTCCAAAAATCCTAATACAACTTTTACTGAGTTGAGCCATCCGCCCGATTTAGGCATACTCTCTAACCATGATGGGAAAATTGCAAAGAAACTAAACGGAATCGCAAGAGCAAATGCAAAACCAAACATTCCAATGGCGGGCGCAAGAAAGCTTCCAGTGGTTGCTGTTTCTACCAAGAGGGTTCCGATAATAGGTCCTGTACATGAAAAAGAGACAAGGGACAATGTAAATGCCATGAAAAATATGCTCAACATACCTGTTGTTGAATCTGCCTTCGAATCCATTTTATTGGTCCATGATGCGGGCAAAACCAAATCAAAAGCGCCAAAGAAAGAAATGGCAAAAAATACAAGCAACGCAAAGAATATAATATTAAATACAGCACTTGTAGATAAATCATTCAGCGCACTTGCACCAAATATGCCAGTTATGGCCAATCCCAATAAAACATATATCACTATAATAGAAACACCATATAAAATAGCGTCGGAAATAGCTTTTTTACGATTTGCTTTGTTTCGCTTCAAGAAGAAACTAACAGTCATGGGTATCAAGGGCCACACACAAGGGGTGAGAAGAGCAATGAATCCACCAACAAAACCTGCTATAAGAATCCACCACAAAGACTTACCAGAAATACTACCTTTCAAGCCATACTCTTCAAGCTCCTTTATTACAGGAGTCCAAAGAGGATTACTCTCTATCGAAGATGACTCCGATGATACACTGGCAGGAGTAAGGGCTACCATCTCTGTTGTCTCTTCTGAGGAAACTTCTGTATCTTCATTTTCCAAAGCAACTTCTGTCTCGGCTTTCACTTCAGGTTCTGAAGCAACCTCTACAGTTTTCGCTTTCTCAGCGGGAGTTGTAGCTGTAGCACCTGCAACAACAACTGTTGCGGGAAGATCAGAAGATTTAAAAGCAAAATCGTTAGGCAAGGGAGGTGTACACTCAGAGTCGTTACAAGCCTGAGCACGAATATCGCCTTCTAACACAAACTTTGCTTTATCGGTAACCTTGAAACGTTGCACAAATTTGGCTTCATTGTCAAAATAACCAATATTCATTTCGAAAACCGCATCGTAACCCGAAATCAACTCCGAGTCTTTAGCTCCAAATTCACCTACTGCGACTGCTCCCTCCACTTTATCAATTGACAAAGAGGTCGGGTAGGGTCCGCCATCAGGTATATTAGTGTCATACATGTGCCAACCTTGATCAATAGTTACATTGGCAACTAATTCAATTTCACTATTTCCTTTATCTACTAAGCTAAATTTCCATTTTATTGGGTTTGCTTGAGCAAATCCCTGAAAAATAAAGCTTACAATAAACAGAAACGCGATAATGCTTCTCTTCTTCATAATAGTTCGATTTATTTATATTAGAAAACAAAGATAGTATTAATTCAAAAACGTAACGTCTAAATATTACTTTTTGGTGTGAGTATTTATTAAATGGGGGATATTCGAGGGTTTACCGACCAATATTCTCGCTTTTAGCTTTTTTCTGAACACAAAGAGTAGAGATTGGCCGATAATGCTCACTACCCTAAGATGTTTACTTGCAAAGCTGATGATTGAAGGTGAAAGAGAGTAAGATGAAAAACCACAAAACTATAAAGTGCTAAAGATCAATCATCCCAACACAACCTACTTATGTTGTAATGAGTAGTACAGGTTCTCAGACATGATATATATCTATGATAGTATATGAACAGTCTATAATAGGCTTGCAATTAGACCCTAAATTCATAAAAACAAAAAGACCTTTCTAAACTATATAAGTATTTACGCACAAAAAAAGCACAACCAAAAATTATACTATAATTTCCAGCTGTGCTCTATACCAATGCTTAATAAGTATTCTTACTATCCAATTGAAAATAATCTATCGCATTGCAATCACTTCAATCTCAATATCTGCATTTAAGGGCAACGTCTTAACAGCAAAAGCAGAGCGTGCAGGAAATGTACCTGAGAACTGAGTAGCATATACCTCATTCATATCTGCAAAAAATTCCATATCAGATAGAAAAACAGTAGTTTTAACTATATTATCCAATGTCATATCTACTTCTTTCAATATCGCTTCAATGTTTTTGAATATTTGCAAGGTTTGTCCCTTTATACCACCTTCGACAAACTTTCCGGTCTTGGAATCAATAGGAAGCTGTCCCGATACAAATACGTGACCATTCACCTCAACCCCTTGACTATATGGGCCAACGGCAGAAGGTGCATTAGTTGTTGAAATTTGTTTTTTCATAATTAATTATTGTTTTTAATGGTTTATATAAATTGTTGTTTTGTGATTTGTTCGTTTTATCCTTCTATAATGAGACTCCGGTAGAGGTTAGCCTATTCAGGAGGCTTGTAAAAAAACTCTGCAATATTTGCACACTATACAATCGCCTCATAATTCTTGACTCTTATTTCTTGTTTCTAAATTCTTAATTCTCGGTTCTTTGTCTTATCACCTCATACAACATCACACCAGCTGCAACAGACACGTTGAGGGATTGTATGGTGCCAAATATGGGGAGTTTAACCAAGTCATCGCTTATTTTCAATAACTCTGGAGAGATACCAACATCTTCTGCTCCCATCAAAATAGCAACAGGATCAACATAAGTGGAGCTGGTATAATTCTCAGCAGCTTTTTCAGTAGCAGCCACTACTTTTATTCCGCTATTTCTCAAAAACAGTACTGCATCTCTTATATCCAATTCTCTGCATACAGGAATGGAGTGCAAAGCACCAGCCGATGTTTTGATGGCATCGGCACTCACCCTCACACTTCCGCGAGCCGGTATTACAATGGCATCAACACCAGCCACTTCGCAAGAACGAGCAATGGCTCCAAAGTTGCGAACATCGGTAATGCCATCCAATACTACAATAAAAGGATTTTTGCCCTGTTCATACAGCATCGGTACAATGTCTTCAATTTTCTGATAAGTAACGGCCGATATAAAAGCCAACACCCCTTGATGATTTTTGCGCGTAAATCGGTCTATTCGCTCAAGAGGAACTTTTTGCATAGGAATTTCGTGCATCGTTAGCACATCTTGCAGTTCACGAAACAGCTCGCCCTGAAGTTCTCTTTTCACCAATACTCTATCAATGTCTTTTCCTGCTTGCACAGCCTCGATAACTGCACGAAGGCCAAAAATCATTTCTTTCTCTTTCATATATAATTTGTTGTTATTATTCGTAATTTTTCAACATTACCCTCGCATTATCAAATGCTTGCACCGTTGTTTCGGCACCACTCAACATACGTGCTATCTCTTCTATGCGTTCGGGCATGGTTAGTTTTCTTATGGATGTAGTTGTAGCATCTGTTAGTTCTTTTTTATACACATAGTAGTGAGCATTTCCTTTTGCAGCTATTTGTGGCAGATGAGTAATGGCCATTACCTGCATCTTTTTGCTCAACTGCTGCATAATGATTCCCATTTTATCTGCAATCTCACCCGATGTTCCTGTATCCACCTCATCAAAGATGATAGTTGCCAAAGATGTAGCATCGGCAACCAACGATTTCAAGGCAAGCATCAAGCGAGATATCTCTCCACCCGATGCAATTTGAGCAATGGGTTGCAAATCGGTATTTTTATTGGCAGAAAAGAGGAAACTAATGGTGTCTTTTCCTGTAGCGTCTAACTCTTTTTTGTCGGTAAAGTTTATTTTAAATCGTGCACTGGGAATACCTAAGTAGTTCAGTTTGTCTTCAATACTCTTTTCAATTGCAGCTACTGCCGATTTTCGCAACTCGCTTAAAATGTTGGCTTCTGCATATACAGTTTCTTTTTTCTGAACATACTCCTTCTCTAACTGTTCTATGCGTTCATCTAACGAGTCGATATTTTCAAGTTGCAACGATATATCAGAAAGTATATCCATCAGTTCTTTTACGGTGGCAACTGAATGTTTTTGTTGCAAACTGTATATCACGCTCAATCTATCTTCGATAATTTGTTGTCGGCCAGGATTAAAATCCACATCTTGAAAAATACTTTCGGCCTCTTGACGCAAATCTTTCATATCAATATATGCCGATTCGATTCGCTCTACAAATCCCTGAGAAAAACTCGAAGTAGATGCAAAATGCAGTAAAGACTTGGCAGACTCTAATGCTTTGCGCAGACCAGATTCTACACTCTCTTCATCTTCCGACAATGTATTGGTTAATTTATAAAGACTGGATTTTATCTCCTCTGAGTGAGTAATTGTTTCAAGCTCTGCTTCCAACTCTTCCTGCTCATCTTCTACAAGGTGTGCTTCGGTAAGTCCGGTGTATTGAAACTGCAAAAAGTCTTGCTCTTCTTTGTTCTTTTGCGCTTGTTGATGAAGTTCAATTAGCTCTTTCTCTACTTTCTTGTAAGACTTAAAGTAAGCTCTATATTTCTCTTTCACAGTAGCCGTTTTGGCTATTGAGTCAATTAAGGTCAGCTGAAACAAACTATCGTTTAGCGACAAATTCTCGTGTTGCGAATGTATATCAATGAGCTTTTCGCCCAACACTTTTAAGTCTTGCAAATATACGGGCGAGTCATTTACAAAAGCGCGCGATTTGCCATTGCTCCATATCTCTCTTCTTATAATACATACATCCCCATCATAGACCCAATCATTGTACTCAAAGAGTTCACTCAATTC
>CAYTJC010000087.1:0-7278 GCA_964437875.1 uncultured Dysgonomonadaceae bacterium | reverse complement strand
AAGCACCTTTCGCAAGATTGGTGCTTTTTTATGCATAAGTGTTGTATGCTTTAAAAAATTGAGCTATCCGAATTGTAAAATCCACATGTATTTTACAATAAGTGAGTCTCACTTTGTCTAAATGCATTAACGCCATTTAATATATACATCATTATTTGTAAAGATGTGTGTCATTTGCCCTAGTTTTTAGTCTATTTCACCTCAAAGTGGATCGCCACCAACTTAGAGTGAATCCATTTGGGGGATAAAGGCAGGACATATCACCCTATAATGAGTGTACTTTACCAAATTTCCACCAGATTTCCCCTCTAAAAAATCCCCCACATCTAAAAAGCAGTTAGCTTTTAGTAAAAGTTCAGTTGACGACAACATTAAAACAGTTGACTTTTAAAATACGTGAGTTGTTCGGATTCTAAATTCCACGTGCTTTTTAGAATAAGTGAGCCTCACATTATCTAAATACATTAATGTTTTTTAATGACGTTAGAGTTGTCTGTAAAAAATACAGGATGTTTATTATAACTATCAATTTATTCCTTTATATAGCATCTATTTCAAACTCATTATCTTAAAGCTATCTTTATAAGCTTGCCTCATTGTATCTAAACAGTAGAAAATACCATCCTCTCAACCTGTAGCAGCTCCCAGTTGCTATAAAAACACCTAAATAGTTGTACGAACAAGCTTTTTCTTTATATTTGTAAGATGCTAGTAAAAATATATGAAGATAATCCCAATCAGCGAGAGATTGACAAAGTGATTGAAGTGCTACGCAATGGTGGTATTGTAATATACCCTACCGATACATTGTATGCATTTGGGTGTGACGCACTGAATGTGCGTGCAGTTGAAAAGATATGCGCTCTGAAAGATATCAACCCTCTGAGAAACAACCTCTCAATTATTTGTTATGACTTGAGTGACATAAGCGAATATGCTAAAGTAGATACAACTACATTTAAGTTGATGCGTAAGAACCTTCCTGGCCCATTTACTTTTATTCTAAACACAACCTCTACCCTACCCAAAATATATAAGAACCGGAAGACTGTGGGAATACGTGTACCCGATAACAATATCATAAGAGAATTGGTAACACAATTAGGAAATCCTATAATGACAACATCTGTAAATGGAGATGAAGGCGAAGCTACTGAATACAGAACTGACCCAGAACTCATACACGAAAAATGGGGAGAAGTAGCCGAAATTGTTGTAGATGGAGGACTTGGAGGTTTAGAACCCTCAACAATTGTTGATTGCACTGGCAGTATGCCAGAAATTACTAGACAAGGAAAAGGAGAGCTACTCTCTTAGTTTTCTTACACTTTTACAAACAGATTACCTTCCGTAAGTAAATCTTACATGTTTTACAGCTAACTATTTAAAGAGGTTTCTATCTTTTTGTTTTCTGAATTATAGGTAGTGACACTAAACTATTATATAATTTAGTAATCTAATATTTATATACAATTTAATCTACTACAATTATGAGAAAATTATATTCTCTTTTTCTAATAACTCTTGCATCATTATTCGCATTTAGTTCTTGTTCAGACAGCGATGATCCTATTCTTAACAGCTCTACTGAATATGTGAATAATTGGATATTCAAAGAGATGAATATCTACTACTTATGGAACAATAAGATTCCGAAAAATCCTAACTATAATCTTACCCCAGATATGTTTTTTGGATCTCTGCTCAACACTTATAACCCAACAATTAACCCAAACGGAGATAGGTTTTCATGGATTCAAGAAAACTATGTAGATCTATTAGGTTCTTTGAGTGGTATTAAATCAGATGAAATAGGCTTTGAATACACTTTCGTTGCAGCAAATGAAGCGCGCACTCAATATTATGCATTAGTTACTTACCCAAAAAAAGGTACAGATGCTTATAAAAAAGGAATCAGCAGGGGTCGCTTCATCATTGCTGTAGATGGGAATGAAATTAATAGCGGCAACTACAGAACAATCTTTTCGGGCACAGGGTCAAAAGTCCTTACTATGGCTGAATGGTCACATAACACAAATGAAGATAAATATGAGCTGAAAGTTTCTGAAAACATATCTGTGAGAATGGAGAAAAACTTTGCAGAAACACCTGTTTATATGGACAGTGTTTATAATATAGCTAACACAAAAGTTGGCTACTTGGTTTACAACTTTTTTGCCAATGACAAAGGTGATAATTCTCATGCTTATGATAGATTGCTGATGGATAGACTGACAAGCATAAAGGAGCAAAAGGGTGCTACTGAAATGGTGCTAGATCTCCGCTACAACAGTGGTGGTAGTGTATCTACAGCTATAGCTCTAGCTAGCGCTTTGGTAAAAAATAGATCTACTAAAGAAATCCTTGTTACTGCTGAATATAATGATATTGTACATGCAGCATTAAAAGAAGATGAAGGAGCTGACTACAACAAAGACTACTTTGTTGATAAAGTACAAGGAACAAACATTGAAGTTCCTGCAATGAATTTGCCTCGTCTTTACGTTTTGGTTACTGGAGCTAGTGCATCGGCAAGCGAATTTATTATAAACGGTCTGAAACCTTACATGGATGTAATATTAATTGGTGAAACAACGTATGGCAAAAATGTTGGCTCTATCAGTATATACGAAAAAGACAAGCCGAAAAACAAATGGGGTATGCAACCTATTATTGTGAAGTACTTTAACAGTAAAGGAGAATCTGATTTTACAGCAGGTTTTACTCCTAATCATGAGGTTGATGAATTCGCTAAGTATAGTGATAGGCCATCTTTTCATTTAGTTGAGTTTGGAAACTTAGAAGACCCATTATTGAGTGTTGCAATAGAAGAAATAACAGGCTATTCACCAACGGTATCAACCAGAATGGTGGGAAGAGAAGTTACTGCAGTACCCAATATGATTGAAGTGAAAGGCAGCAACTCTATCTTTAAGGATAAGACCAGATTTGAAATGTATGATGATATACGTGGTGAATCAATCAAAGAGTTGATGAAGAATATAAATTAGTAAACTAATAGATAAACTATACACCAATAAAAGGGGTTGCAAAATGATTTGCAGCCTTTTTTTGTTCTTGTTATAGTGCACATTGGAGCCTATATTCGTTATTCCAAAATAAAATATAGTAGCTCGACACCCATCTCTTAAGTTCCCAAAAAATTGTTTTCTTCTTGAAAAAGACGTGCAAATATCCTGTTATTTTCTATTTACCTCTTCGTAGCCCTACAAAAGTTCTAATAAATTTTATTTACGGTTTCGTAGCCCTACAAAAGTCCAAATAAGTTTTATTATCGGTTTTGTACCCCTACAAAAGTCCAAATAAGTTTTATTGTAGGTTTTGTACCCCTACAAAAGTGTAAATAAGTTTTATTTGCGGTTTTGTACTACTACAAAAGTCCAAATATATTTTATTTGCGGTTTTGTAGGCCTACAAAAGTGTAAATAATTTTTTTTGAGGCTTTTGTAGGGGTACAACGAGGATAATAGAATATAATGGTGAAATCTCTTGCCTTTGTCCATTGTATTCATACATTTTAGAGCAAAACAGTTAGTAGGTCTAAGATTACTTTTTTCGCAGTGTGTTTGCTGGCAGACCTATCCGATGCATTCAATAAATTGTTGTTTACTCCAAAAAAGTACTCCTCTCTTAGCTTTACAAGTTGTTTGCTAGAGAGGAGTCTTAAGTTTTGTGTAAAACCACGTTGTTCAATTCATATATATAGGATGTCTTTTTATTTTATCGTTCGCTAGTGCGTCGTATTTAATATATTGATCGGGACTCAACATTTTTTTTAATTGCTCTTCTTTTTTGACTTTTAGTTTTTCAACACTCCTCTTAGTTCTGCACCAAAAACAGTTCTCTGCTGAGTTTACATCTATCAAATACTTAAGCTCCAGTTTCTTTAGTTCTACTGCCTGTTCATCAGATATATCAATGGCCTCTTGCATGGTTGATATTTTATCTTCAACATGTTTTTCAAACACATCTTTTATAATGGATTGCTGAGCAGAGACATTTAGAATAAATGCAAAGAGAGCTGTAAATAATAAAAGTTTCTTTTTCATCTGTCCTGTGTTTTGTGTTGTAAGATTGTTTAAGCTTTTGATTGCTAATGGTGCAATTAGTTTAACGCAGATCGAATCGCTCGCCAATACTATCCATAATTTCAAACAGTTCCTCAAGAGTATTTGCTCTTAACATAGCAATACGAGTAGGTTTAAAATCGGGAATACCCTTAAAAAGCGGTGAAGAGGCAAGATGACGACGAATGTGCAAAATACCCCGTCGCTCATCTATCATTTCAATAGACTGTAATACTTGCTGTTTGAGCACATCAAGATACCATTGAAACGACTCTTTGGGAAGCAATTCGCCTGTTTCGAGATAGTGCTTTACCTCACGAAAAATCCATGGCGCACCAAAGCATGCCCGTCCAATCATTACTGCATCAACCCCTGTTTCATCAAAACGCTGTTTGCAAACCTGCGGCGAGTCAACATCGCCATTACCAATAATGGGAATATGCATGCGTTGATTGTTCTTTACATCGGCTATCAACGACCAATCGGCCTCGCCAGTGTACATTTGTGCACGCGTTCGCCCATGAATGGTGAGTGCCTGTATGCCACAATCTTGCAATTGCTCTGCAAGAGGTACTATAATTTTAGAATCATTGTCCCATCCCAATCTTGTTTTTACTGTCACGGGTATATTTACTGCTTTAACTACTTGTTCGGTAATTTCAAGCATCAATTCAGGTGTTCGCAACATACCAGAGCCAGCACCTTTACCAGCAACTTTTTTGACAGGACAACCAAAGTTGATATCAAGAATATCGGGGTTGGCATCTTCACAAATCTTTGCAGCCTCTACCATCGACTCTGCATCACGTCCGTATATCTGAATGGTTACAGGTCGCTCTTCTTCGCAAATAGTAAGCTTTTGATGTGTCTTTTGAATATTACGAATGAGTGCATCGCTCGAAACAAACTCGGTGTAAACCATGTCTGCTCCAAATTTCTTGCACATCAATCTAAAGGAAATATCGGTGACATCCTCCATAGGAGCCAAAAATACAGGATATTTAGGAAAAGCTATATTGCCTATTTTCATTTTATAAATCTAAACTCAATTCTTTTTGTTTCGTTCTAAGTAATTATTGAATAAACTCTTTTAGAACACTTTTACTGATACATTATTCAACCTCAGTGGTGCTACTTTTGAACTGGGTTGTGCCAGTTTCAAAGATACTGTGTGAATTTTATTGTTATTCAAAAATGCTGGTTGCAACTCTTGCGAATATACTTGCCAACTATCGAGCGGTTGAATGCTATAATTCAATGCATCTTCCAATCTATTAAAGTATTTAATAATGAGTTGATTCTTACCTTTCTTTAGAGGAAGCATCACAATCTCTTTTTGCCACTCTTTGTGTTCGGGTGAAAAATGTGCTGTAAGATACTCTCCGTTTAACAACATATAGACAGCATTGCCACTGCCCACCTCCACAGCAATAGTTTGCTCTTTGGATGATTCTATTTCTTGCAAAAAGAGTACACTGCCGCGAGTTCGTAACTTTAATTCTTGTTTCTCTCCATATTTGAAATCATCTACTGCTACCCAATTGGCCTTAAGAGTGTCTGCAGGAACTAAGAGTCCATCCTCTTCTTCTACATATCCGAAAACTCCTCTACCTCTTTTAAAATAGAGCCCATTCCAAGTAATAGTTTTTTTAGAAAGAGATACAGTTTTTGATTTCTCTCCAGATAACACTACTTCTTGTTCAACACCATCTATTTTAATAGAGACAAGTTTATCTTTTTCATTCTCAGAATAATATATTGTTGGGTTTACTTTCTTTTTTCGTGTTTGAAAATTCCAATCGTAACCTATCAAGCTTTTGTAGCCACCATAGTAGTCTTGACTACTATGCCCATAAGTAGGAGTTGAGTTTTGATGGGTGAATAAACCCGATTTAATCACATTGTGAGGTTTCGCACTGAATGAATCTTTGAAAGATACTTTCAGTACAGGTATAAAATCTGCATCCGAGGTATGAAGTTGGATTTTTATTCCCTCTTTAGTTTTTGTATAAGTGCAAGTTTGATTGGTGCTCAATACTTTTACTTGGTTTACATCACCTTCATATCCAGAAAGTAATATTTCACCAGAAGATGGAGCTTCTTCTATAAACAGATAAAGTGCATTGTCTTTTGTGGTAATATCCCCCCATCCAAATACTTGGTGCAAGGGATTGGCGGTAGTTCCATAAATAGCTTCACGATTGGTTTTGACCCACTTACCTATTTGCTTCAAGGCAGTACTTTCAAAATCAACTACAGAACCATCTCCTTTGGGGCCAATGTTGAGCAAATAGTTTCCTCCCCTACTGATTACTTTTATTAAACTCTTTATTTTCTCTTGCACCTTTTCTTCTACATTGCCTCGCTCTTGCCATGAGCGATATCCCCATGTTTCATCGAAAAAAGAAGCAGCTGTTTGCCACGGTACACCTAATTTGTAGTCAGGATATTCATTATCTGCCATTACGCTAAAATCGACATTGTCGTTGCCCAATCTGCCACTAATCATGCAGTTTGGTTGTAACTCATTCACCAATTGATACAACTCTTTACTCTGATTGGGAGTAAGTGAACCCATATCGAACCAAATTTCGGAAATATCGCCATAATTGGTCATTATCTCTCTCACTTGATTCATGTTAAACTCGAAATGTTGTGGTGTAATGGGATCGGCATTGTGACTGGAAATAGGATATGCTTGCGGATAATGCCAGTCTATCAATGAGTAATAAACAGCAAACTCAACGCCTCCTCGCGCACAAGCAACAGATAGTTCTTTCATTAAATCTTTGTTGTAGGGAGTTGCATCTACAATATTGAAAGGTGTGTATTGAGAATGGTACATACAAAAGCCATCGTGATGTTTGGATGTAAAAACAATAGAGCGCATTCCCGCATCTTTTGCAAGCGACACTATACTATCTGCATTCCAGTTGACAGGATTGAACTCATCAGCTGTTGCTCCATACCAATCACTGAATATACCAGCAAATGACTGTATTTGCTCGCTATACCCTCTTTCAACAGGCTCGCCTTGATAAACACCTCCGTATTCAGAATATAATCCGAAATGAATAAACATGGAGAACTTTTGGTCTAACCATTTTTGTGTTGGTTTGTTCTGAGCCGATGAAATGGCGAAAATAGATAGAAGAACGATTAAAAGTTTATGTCTCATTACTGCAAAATA
>CAYTJC010000086.1:3508-7315 GCA_964437875.1 uncultured Dysgonomonadaceae bacterium | reverse complement strand
AAAAAGAGATACAAAAACGTCGCACGTTTGCCATTATAAGTCACCCCGATGCGGGGAAAACAACCCTAACTGAGAAGCTCTTGCTTTTTGGTGGTGCCATACATATTGCAGGAGCTGTAAAATCGAATAAGATAAAAAAATCTGCCACCTCCGACTGGATGGAGATTGAGAAACAGCGCGGTATATCGGTTGCAACCTCTGTGATGGGGTTTGATTATGAAGATCATAAAATAAATATTCTGGACACTCCTGGTCACCAAGACTTTGCTGAAGACACCTATCGCACACTCACTGCTGTAGATAGTGTTATTGTAGTGGTTGATGTTGCTAAAGGGGTAGAACAGCAGACTCGCAAGCTTATGGAGGTTTGTCGAATGAGACATACACCCGTTATGATTTTTGTGAACAAACTTGACAGAGAAGGTCGTGACCCTTTCGATATATTGGATGAACTCGAAAACGAGCTAGAGATTAAAGTGCGCCCATTGAGCTGGCCCATCGAAATGGGAGATAGATTCAAAGGTGTTTACAATTTATATGAAAAGAGCCTCGACTTGTTTCAACCCAGCAAACAAACAGTAACAAAATCAATAGCAGTAAAAGATATCAACAAAGACGACTTAGAAACACATATAGGCGAGACTTTGGCTGAGACACTACGAGAGGAAGTAGAGCTGATTACAGGAGTGTATCCAGAATTTGACCGAGAAGAGTATCTTGCTGGTAATCTGGCGCCCGTTTTTTTTGGTTCTGCTCTTAATAACTTTGGAGTGAAAGAGTTACTTGATTGTTTTGTAAACATTGCTCCATCTCCTCGTCCCGTTAAAGCAGAGGAACGAAAAGTAGATCCTTATGAAGATGACTTCAGTGGCTTTGTGTTCAAGATTCATGCCAACATGGACCCCAATCATCGTTCTCGTATTGCCTTTGTGAGAATTTGTTCTGGCAAGTTTGAACGAAATGTCAATTATAAGCACGTTCGTTTCGATAGAATGATGCGTTTCTCATCTCCCACAGCCTTTATGGCGCAAAAGAAAGAGATTCTGGATGAAGCTTATGCAGGTGATATTGTCGGACTGCCAGATACAGGCAACTTCAAAATTGGAGACACCTTAACTTCTGGCGAAAACCTTCACTTTAAAGGACTGCCCAGCTTCTCGCCCGAGATGTTTAAATACATTGAGAATGCAGATCCAATGAAATCGAAACAGCTGCAAAAAGGCATTGAGCAATTGATGGACGAGGGAGTGGCACAGTTATTTACACATCAATTCAATGGTCGTAAAATTATTGGAACTGTTGGACAACTTCAGTTTGAAGTGATAGAATACCGCCTATTGAATGAGTATGGTGCTCAATGTCGGTGGGAACCCATCAGTTTGCACAAAGCATGTTGGATTGAGAGTGACAATGCAGAAGAGTTGGCCGATTTCAAAAAACGAAAATATCAATACCTCGCTCACGATAAGCAGGGTAGGGATGTATTTCTAGCAGAATCTGGCTATATGCTGATGATGGCACAGCAAGACTTTAAAAACATTGTCTTTCACTTCACTTCAGAATTTTAGGAGTGTTATTCTAAGGTTTCTTAAGTCTGTGAACTAAAGTTTCATTGTTCTTGTTCTATTAGCGTGCTATAAGTAGAATAACATTTAAAAATTAATAGACATGGATGACTTAAGATTCAAAGGAAAGTGGAACCAGTTGAAAGGAAAAGCAAAGCAACAATGGGGTAATCTCACCGACGACGACTTAACCTATGTTGAAGGACAAGAAGATGAATTGTACGGTAGAATACAAGAGAAAACGGGGAAAAGCAAAGACGAAGTTAGAGATTGGTTTGACAAAGAAATGAAAGATTTAGATTAAAACTAAACTATTAGGAGCTGTGTTATTTTAAGGGCGAGTTTTTAATTAATGTGTGGCAAGGGAGTTTACTTCTTTGCCACACATCTTTTTATGTAGTAGATAAGAAGCTCTTTCTAAAACTAGAAAAACAATTACACCAATATTTTGCCTTTACTTTCCCTTCAGCAATAATGATTGCTTTGAAATATTGATAGTGCAACATCATAGACTCTTATTATTATGTTGTTTTGCAACTCGTTCAATGAAAAGCTATTTAAACAGGAATTAAATAGGCAGATATGATATGGCTTCCTAAACCTAACAGCACAAACAGGTGAAACACGGTGTGTACGAACTCTTTTTTTGCCATTGCATATATAACCGATCCTATAATATAGAATACCCCTCCTGCAGCCAACCAATATAATACTGGCAAACAATCATTTTCGATTGCCACCCTAATGGTTGGTTTTATGGCTATAAGTATAGTCAACCCCATCAACACATATGAGGCCGTTTTTATGTGACTATTTTTCTTAATGGGTCTAAAATTGAACCCAATCCCAACCAGGGCAATGAGCCATACTAAAATAAAGAGTGACCAACCCCACATTCCTTCTTGACGCAATAGTATAAGAGAAAAGGGAGAATAACTGGCAGCTATCAATATATAGATACTGGCATGGTCGAAGTGACGGAGTATCTTTTTTGTTTTTGGTTGTTGCACATAGTGATAGAATGTAGATGATAGCATACAGACTAACATTCCAAACCCAAAGATTGAATGGGCTAAAATTGCCCAATCATTGCCTGCAGTAGATGCTTTGGTCACTAAGATATAAGTCCCCACAATTGCCATCAAAACTCCAAAAGCATGAGTTAAGTAATTAGCTTTTTCTTCTCTAGCACTATATAGTTTTAAGTTTTCCATATTCTGATGTGTGTATAATAATGCTTGCAGTATTACAATAAATACTTCAAGCAAGTTCCTGTTGATATCGTTGCTACTTTATTTTCAAGAGCTGCCATTCGTTGTTCATAATCATTTGGAGGTTGAGCTCTGAAGTCGGGAGTTTATATTTCCAATTTTTTTTTAATCAAAGAGATTAGCTTCATGTTCTGTATTTTTAAAAGTCTAAGCTGTACTTCGAAACAAGTCAACTGTCCTTAATCCCATTATAAGTTTAGGATTTTGACTTGCATGCACTTGCTGCATGTCGAAATGAGGTTTTCTCATCTCTTATTCAGTCAAATTAGCTGTAAATCTAGTACAAATAAATAGAACAAGTATAAAACTAATTATTTATCCCAACCATAACACTTTTCTACAAGTATTTGTTGTTATCAAACAACCTACTTCTTGCCACCATGCATGCACCCACAATTCCAGCATTTTGTTTGAGTTTTGAAGTAACTATTTTCGAGTCTCTATTTACAAGATTGAGAGAATGCTTTCTGATAGAGCTTTGTATGGGCAGCATAATGAAGCCTTCAGCTTGTGACACCTGTCCACCAATTATAACTAATTCTGGATTGAAAATATTTATGAGTCCTGCAATCGATTTGCCTAATGTGTAGCCCACTTGTTCAACAATTTCAATACACAATGGGTCTTCTTTGGCAACAGCATTCATTATGTCGGTTAATGTGAGCAAACTTAAATCTTTCACCTCTTCTGTGAGGATAGAGCTTTCGCCATTTTCTACTCTTTCAAGTATCATGCGGTGAATGGCCAGGCCCGAGGCCTCTGTTTCAAGACAACCTTTTTTTCCACAATGACAAAGTCTTTCATTATCAAAAATAGGAAGATGACCAAACTCACCAGAAAATCCAGATTTCCCATAATACGGTTTTCCGTCTATAATTATTCCCAAGCCCAATCCCCAGCTAATATTTACAAAAAGAACATCTTTTTCACCTTTTACTACTCCCTCCATGTATTCCCCCAAAGCCATTGCA
>CAYTJC010000086.1:0-3498 GCA_964437875.1 uncultured Dysgonomonadaceae bacterium | reverse complement strand
TGCACGGGTATCATTGTCAATACCAACATTGATATTTAGTTTTTTTGACAGAATCTCCGTAATGGGTTGCTCGCTAAAGAAGAAATTGCTGTAGCTATATCCCGATTCTGGATTAACACGCCCCGATATGTTGAGATTGATGTTGAATAGCCTATTTTTAGGCACTTTCATATTGTCTATATAATCCTGAATGTGTTTGTGAAGAATATCAAAAGATTTCGGAGTATTTTCAAACTCAAATTTTATTCCCAATTTATAATCCACTATTTCACCTTTAAAATTCATAAGAGCAATATTAAGATGATGCCTGGTCATATCTGCTCCAATAAAATAGATGGAGTCTGGTTTCAATCCATACAAAATAGGATATCTACCTCCAGCAGTCTGAACTTTCCCATATTCTTTTATCAATTCATGTTCTAATAGTTCATTTATGAACTTTGTAATAGTGGGAATACTCAGGTCTAGTTCTTTAGACAATTCAGTAATCGTGTCGTTCCCCTCATTTATGAAGTGATTAATAATATTTTTTTTGATCTGAACATTTTTTGTGTTTTTATCAATGTTGAGAAAAAAGTTTTTATTCATGTCGTTTAATATAGAAGTTAAATACCTGAATTGTGGTTTTGCATTCACAAATTTAAGAATTTAATCATTTATTTTCCCTCTTTTTCATTCAAATGTGCTCTGAGCCCATTAATTTTTGAAGTTTAGCTTCGTTCTTTACTAAATAATTCGCATATTTGTCAAAAATTAAAGGAAGTGATTATAAATCTATGTAAAACGTTAATAACATGAATCTGTTTTTCTTAGTTCCAATTGCATCAGTAGTGGCATTATTTTTCGCCTACTCTTTTTTCAAAAGTATGATGAAAAAGAGTGAGGGTACTAGTGAGATGATTAAAATTGCACAATTTGTGCGCGATGGTGCCATGTCATATCTTAAGCAGCAATACAAAGTTGTGGCCATTGTTTTTGTTGTAATGGCCATTGTTTTTGCAGTGATGGCTTATTTTGGTTTGCAAAACAACTGGGTTCCTTTTGCTTTCCTATCTGGAGGTTTCTTCTCTGGTTTAGCTGGTTTCTTTGGAATGAAAACAGCCACCTATGCTTCTGCTCGCACAGCAAATGCTGCACGTCACTCGCTCAACCAAGGTTTGCAGTTGGCATTCAGATCTGGAGCTGTTATGGGACTTGTTGTAGTAGGTTTAGCACTGCTCGATATTTCAGTGTGGTACCTTATTCTCGATTATTTTGTTGATGCTATGAATGAGTCTCACAAGATGATAATGATAACCACTACCATGCTTACTTTTGGTATGGGAGCATCCACACAAGCTCTTTTTGCACGTGTTGGAGGAGGTATATATACGAAAGCTGCCGATGTGGGAGCTGATTTAGTTGGTAAGGTTGAAGCTGGAATTCCAGAAGACGACCCCCGCAACCCTGCAACCATTGCCGACAATGTGGGAGATAACGTAGGTGATGTGGCTGGAATGGGTGCCGACCTTTACGAGTCTTATTGTGGTTCTATTTTAGCAACAGCAGCTCTTGGAGCATCTGCTTATGCTGCAAACCCTATTATGCAGAAGAATGCAGTATTTGCTCCCATGATAATTGCTGCAATAGGTGTTTTCTTGTCTATATTCGGAATCTACTTGGTGAAAACCAAAGATAATGCAGATATGAAACAACTCATGAGTGCACTTAACCGGGGAGTAAATACAAGTGCAATACTTATTGCTCTAGCTACATTTGGAATACTATACACACTAGGATTTGAGAATTGGATGGGACTCTCTTTTTCTGTTATCTCAGGTTTGTTAGCTGGTATTGTAATTGGACAGGGTACAGAATATTACACTTCTCACTCATACAATCCAACCCGACTGATTGCAAAAAGTGGTTCAACCGGACCAGGAACAGTTATTATTGCTGGAATTGGCACAGGACTTATATCTACTTTTATTCCTGTACTATCAATTGCATTTGCTATCATGATTTCGTATTTGTCAGCTATCAATTTTGACATCCAAAATATGCTAAGCGGAACAAACTTGAGTTTAGGGCTTTATGGTATAGGAATTGCAGCAGTAGGTATGCTATCAACTCTCGGAATTACATTGGCAACTGATGCTTATGGCCCAATTGCTGATAATGCAGGTGGGAACGCAGAGATGAGTGGCTTAGGGCCTGAGGTGAGAGAACGCACAGATGCACTTGACTCATTGGGTAACACAACTGCCGCAACAGGTAAAGGGTTTGCCATTGGTTCGGCTGCATTGACAGCTCTAGCCTTATTAGCTTCATACATCGAAGAGATAAAAATTGGATTGATGAGGTTGGGCAGTGAGGTACTCACATTTGCCGATGGAAAAACAATGAATACAGCCGATGCAAACTTTGCAGATTTCATGGACTACTATCAAGTAACACTGATGAATCCAAAGGTTCTTGTAGGTGTTTTCATCGGTTCTATGATGGCGTTTCTCTTTTGCGGTTTAACCATGAATGCTGTGGGTAGAGCGGCACAAGAGATGGTGGACGAAGTTCGCAGGCAGTTTAGAGAAATAAAAGGTATCTTAGATGGTACAGGCACTCCAGATTATGCACGCTGTGTTGAAATATCAACTAAGAGTGCACAACGCGAAATGTTGTTGCCATCCTTGTTAGCTATTGCAATTCCAATTGCAGTTGGTCTTGTATTGGGAGTTTCTGGTGTGATGGGCTTGCTCACAGGTGGTTTAGGTTCGGGTTTTGTATTGGCTGTGTTTATGGCCAATGCTGGTGGAGCTTGGGACAATGCTAAGAAATATGTAGAAATGGACAACTATGGCGGTAAAGGTAGCGAAACACATAAAGCAACTGTAGTGGGTGATACTGTAGGCGATCCGTTTAAAGATACTTCCGGACCATCTCTCAATATTCTAATTAAGCTGATGAGTATGGTGTCTATTGTTATGGCAGGACTCACTGTGTCATGGAGTTTACTATAATCGTAAACAGTAACTTATAAGTTTATAATCGTAAGTGGTAAGTTAATCTTTAAAAAGGATTGGCTTACCACTTACTACTTTTGAGCAATAGTTGAAAAACTTCTCCCTTAATTAAAAAATTTAGATTAATTGGAGATTTCTATTGTGAAATTCTAGATAAGAATTTGTAAATTTGATGTTGATTTAAGCGATAGATTAATAACTCTATAAAATAAATTTATTATGAATTTTTTGACAAACGACAAATTAACGATTGTAGGCGCAGCCGGAATGATTGGCTCAAACATGGTGCAAACTGCTGCCATGATGCGATTAACTCCAAACATCTGCTTATATGATCCATTTGCCCTTGGCCTGGAAGGTGTAGCAGAAGAGATGGCTCATTGCGGTTTTGAAGGAGTGAACTTTACATACACAACCAGTGTAGAGGAAGCTTTTACTGGAACTAAATATATGATCTCTTCGGGTGGTGCACCACGTAAAGATGGAATGACACGCGAAG
>CAYTJC010000085.1:0-7328 GCA_964437875.1 uncultured Dysgonomonadaceae bacterium | reverse complement strand
TCATATTTCTGAAATTGCGTGGGAACGTATCGAGAATATTGAAGATGCAGGCTTTAAAGAAGGTGACAAAATATCAGTTAAATTAATTGATGTTGATCCACGCTCTGGTAAATTCAAGCTTTCACGCAAAGCAATGCTTGACAGACCTGAAAGACGTGACTAATTAGCAATTCATCTCAAATAGCGATATACTTATAATCAAAAGTGTCCAAATTTATTTTGGACACTTTTTTTGTTTTAAACTCTAACACAATTTTAGAACCTTACGAATCACACAATTTGCATGTTTTGATATAGTTGATGACATAAAAAGTTTTAATTTACAGTATTTACAACAAAAGAAGGTGGCTTTGAACACTTTATTTTGAGCAAAACACCGAGGAAAAGATTGTAAAATATTTTAATCTGAGCAAACCTACGAAGGAGAAAATTCAGATACTTCTCTTATTTGTCTTTATCAGTAAAGTACACCAATACCACTTTTTATAGAAACTACTAACAATCGCTGTTCTTCTTCTATTGTATGAAAACATAGCCCCCCCCACTCTAGCGTATGCTAAACGCAAAGCGTGCGACAAATAGCTTGCCGCACACTTCAAATGCATATCATTAAACGATTTATATTAGCCCAAGAAAGATATCAATACGCCAGCAGCTACTGCCGAACCAATCACACCAGATACATTGCTGGCCATGCAATATTGCAAAATATGATTAGACTTATCGTACCTCAACGCTAGCTCATTTGCCACACGAGAAGCCATTGGTACAGCACTTAGCCCTGTAGCTCCTATAAGAGGATTTATTTTCTTTTTATTGAAAACATTATAGGCTTTCACTGCTAATATTCCCCCAGCAACAGACACACCAAAAGCAAGCAATCCGCCCACAATAATTCCCAATGTTTGCGTTGTAAGGAACATATCAGATTTCATAGTAGCACCCACTGTGAGGCCTAAAAAAATAGTAGCAGTATTCATTATAGGTCCAGAAGCAGCTTCTGCCAAACGGCTTGTACTAGTTCCAACCTCTTTAATTAAGTTCCCGAAAAGCAACATCCCCAACAAAGGAGCCGATGAGGGAACTAGCACGGACACAACCACACCCAATACAATGGGGAAAATGATCTTCACTGTTTTAAGATTCTTAATTTCGTGCTTAGCAGGATATTGGTTATCCATCTTCTTCATGTGAATCTTAAGCTCTTTCTCGCTCATCATCCTTTTTGCAATAAAAGGAATAATCACTGGCACCAATGCCATATATGAATAGGCAGCAATGGCAATGGGGCCGAGAAGATGTGGAGCCAACTTAATGGTAGTATAAATTGCTGTAGGGCCGTCTGCACCACCTATGATGCCTAACGAAGCGGCCTCTGGCAATGTAAATCCCATCAAAACAGCTCCAATAAGCACTGAAAAGATACCTAGTTGTGCTGCCCCGCCAAAAAGCGATAGTTTGAGATTCCTCAACATTGGACCAAAATCTGTGAGCACCCCCACACCTAGAAAGATGATGGGGGGCAAAAGACCTGTTTTAATAAGTGAGAAATAGAGCAAATTCATAATGCCATGCTTATCGGCAATGTCTAACAGACTCATATAAGTACCGTCTAGATTCATCACCAATGAGCTATCTACAATACCCAATCCAGCACCAGGAAGATTTGCAAGTAGCACACCAAAACCAATGGGCACAAGCAACAAAGGCTCATATTGTTTCTTGATACCAAGATAGAGCAATATGAATGCAATCAACCACATAAGAACAGTGTCCCATCCCATGGTGCTGAATCCGGTCATTTCGGTTAGATTAGAAAAAATATCACCCATTCTTATTCAATTTTAATTAATACATCATCCTCATCTACCGATTCACCATTGGCAAAACATATTTCACGCACTATACCACTCTCTTCGGCACTCACAGCATTGTAAGTCTTCATAGATTCGATGTAGCCTACCAAATCGCCCTCTTTAATAGTATCTCCCACCTTCAGAGCTTTTTGAGAAGACTCTATTGTGAAGAAAAACTTACCCTCTAAAGGAGAGAGAATCTCTTTAAGCTGTCCCCCAGATGAAGGTGTGGCAGCCTCAGGTTTCGAAACTGTGCTTTGTGTGTTTTGAGCAACTTGCTCTGTAGAACTATCCGCACCAGGATAAGAGATATTCACCACAAACGATTCATTATCTACACTTACAACTAGAGACTTAGGTTTAAAATCATTACCATTTGTAGCTGCTGCAGAAGGAGATTTTACGGGTGCAGTAGGAGTATCTTTCTCGGCTTTCTTCTTTGCTAAATCTTCTTCAAAAGTTTTTTTGGCTTCGCCAGACTTATAAGCTCTATATTCAGCGGGATGCATAGCAAGTTCGAAAAGTTCCTCATCATCCTCACCCAATTCCCAGTTATTCTTTTTCATCTCTGCTCTAAACTCATCAAGTTTATCCGGGTAGAGATCTTGTGGATTACCGTTATAAAACTCACGATTCTGAGCTTTTGCCATTTCAACAATTTCAGGTGCAAGCTTTCCTGGCAACTTGCCAGAATTGCCCAGAATCATATCCCAGATATTGTCGGCAATCATAGACCAACGCTCTCTACCTTTCTCAACTTGCAACACATTCATCAATGCCAAGTTCTTCACATACTGACTGAAGGGTGTAACTAACGGGGGATAACCTACCTTGGGCCATACATAAGACACCTCATCAAAGAGTTTTATCAATAAATCATCCTGAGTAAGCTCATCTTGACCGTTCTTCACTTTCCACCTATTTAAAGAAGAGAGGTTGTTTGCAAGGTCAGACATCAAACTGCCCATCATTCCACCAGGCAAACCTGGTGCAATAAGCAATGAATTCATCAATCTATTTTTTGGGTCTATGTAATAACCCAAAAAGTCGTCCATATACTTTTGTGTAAGTGCACGCACTTTCATATAGGCCTTCATGTTGATATCGGCTACTTTAAAACCAGCATCCCTCAACATAGCCTGAACTGCCAATAGGTCGGCGTGACCTGTACCCCACGAAAGTGGCTCCATAGCAACATCTATATATTCTGCACCAGCGTAAGCAGCCTCCAAAATAGATGCCATCTGAAAACCAGGACCTGCATGACCATGATATGTAACAGGAATATTGGGATGTTTTGTTTTGATGTTCTTGATAATCTTACCAATAGTAGCTGGGCGTCCCACACCAGCCATATCTTTTATACAAATCTCATCAGCACCCGTTTCAATAAGCGTATCTGCTAAATTAGTGTAATATTCTATTGTGTGAACAGGAGAAACTGTGAGACTGAGGGCTGCCTGCGAAATCATGCCTGCTTCTTTGGCAAAAAGTATGGAGCTCTTGAGATTCCGCGGATCATTCAATCCATCGAACGAGCGAGCAATATCGGTGCCCTGTTTCTTTTTCACTTCAAACATCAGTTTTCGCACATCAGCAGGAACTGGGCTCATGCGTATGCCGTTCAAACCACGTTCTAGCATGTGTGTTTGTATGCCAGCATCCTTAAAGGGTTGTGTCCAATCACGAACAGCCTTATTGGGGTTTTCACCAAACAAGAGGTTGATCTGCTCAAAACCACCACCATTGGTTTCAACTCGGGCAAAACAGCCCATTTCTATTATTGCTGGAGCAACCTCTGTGAGCTGCTCAACTGTAGGAACATACTTCCCCGACGATTGCCACATGTCTCTATAGAGAAGACTAAACTTAATCTCTTTTTTCATATACTGCTTCTTGTTTTATTTTTTTTGAACTGAATTCACTCTTCCCTCACCTCGCGTAATCAGATCGACTACAGCCGCAATGGCAGCCAATTTCTTGGGGTTGGCACCCTTTAAAGCTTCTCCCCCATCATCGATTTTTTGTACTTCTGGCAAATAGCGGTTGGTAAGTAATACTACCGCATTACCTATCAACACTACTAAAAAGAGAATAATAAAAACCATAACCATTCCCACTACTAAAAGGCTTAAAGCCTCATTTATATTTTCCATATACATCTGTTTTATTTACCTCTAAGCAGGCACTCCCTCACAAAACTTAAATGAAAGTGACAAGACTGCATGAACACTAAAGTGAAATTCTTAGCTCCAAAAATACAAAAAATAAATCATTCCCTAATCAAAAAAACAGCACAATGAGCAAATAGAGTTTTATTGAAAAAAATTAAAAAGTTTTTCAACTTCGCAACGGTTTCGCTCAGACGCTTACATTTGATAAACCTTAAACTTAGGAAATCATCATTGACTCAGTAACTTTTCAATACTCATCCTTAAAACTATTAATCTTAAACAGTTTAAACAATTCCACTACTACAATGGGCATTAATGATAAACCAAGTACATACATCCAATGTATTGCATCCATCTCAACTAATTTGAAGGCTTTCATAAATGGAGGGAAAAGAAGTATTGCCAACATCATGACTGCAGAGATAAAGATAGCACCGATAAGTGCTTTGTTTTTGAATATGCTTGTTTTAAACGAAGATACTCTGTTTGAATGCAGATTGCGCACATGAAATAATTGTGCAAAGGCTAAAACGGCAAAGGCCATGGTTTGCCCCAAGGCTTGTCCACCATCATGTCTTCCCAATAAATAAGCAACAAGAGATATCAATCCAATCACAGCACCTTGGTAGGCTATACGCCATGTCATTCCTTTAGTAAAAAAGCCTTTCTTTGCATCTCGTGGATTACGTGTCATAATATCTTTTTCAGCAGGGTCAACACTCAAGGCTAAGGCAGGCAGACTGTCTGTTACCAAGTTAATCCATAGAATATGAATAGGCAAAAGCGGATTTCCAAGATTAAAGATAGAAGCAATGAAAATAACCAACACCTCGCCAACATTTGATGAAAGCAAAAACTGTATCGACTTGAGTATATTGTCGTATATGCGACGTCCCTCTTGTATTGCCGAAACAATGGTTGCAAAATTATCGTCGGTCAGTATTATATCAGAAGCATCCTTGGCTACTTCTGTACCCACAATGCCCATGGCTGTGCCAATGTCGGCTTGCTTGAGAGCAGGTGCATCATTTACCCCATCGCCAGTCATAGACACTACCTCGCCATGTGCTTGCCAAGCCTTCACAATGCGCACTTTGTGCTCGGGTGCCACGCGAGCATACACAGAGTATTTGTGTACATTCTTATACAGCTCGTCATCGCTGATCTTCTCCAACTCTGTGCCTGTAAGGGCAATATCACCATCGTTAAACATGCCAATCTCTTGGGCAATGGCAACTGCTGTTATTTTATGATCTCCCGTTATCATAATAGGACGAATGCCCGCTGTGCGGCACTTCTTTACTGCCTCAATCACTTCGGGGCGTGCAGGGTCTATCATCCCCATCAATCCTACAAAAATGAGATCTGTTTCCACAGTTTCTGCATTCACATCATTAGGAACATCACTTATTTCTTTTTGAGCAATAGCAAGCACGCGCAGTGCATTTTGAGCCATTTGGTTGTTTTGCTCTTTTATGGTTGCAATATCCTCATCAGTTATAGGGCGTACTGCTCCATCCACAAATATATTTTTGGTTACGCTCAACACTTCATCCAAGCCACCTTTTACATTTACAATTAATCCACCATCGGGGTGTTTATTAATTGTAGTCATTCTTTTTCTTTCCGAATCAAACGGCACTTCGCTCACTCGCTTGTATTTATCCTCAGCCTCATTTTTATTAACCCCATATTGCAATGCCACATCCACAATGGCTGTTTCGGTAGGGTCGCCACTATTTTCAGCAGTACCATCTGGCAGTAGCTTTAAGTGTGCATCGGTACAAAGAAGACCAGCCATCAGAAGAGTTTTTTCTCCCTCCTTCATCGTCTCAAACGAAGCTCCCGAATCATTCTTCAAATCTATATCTCCAGCAGTTGTCCAACCTTGCACAACTGTCATTTTGTTTTGAGTGAGTGTTCCGGTTTTGTCAGAACATATAACTGTAGCACTACCCAACGACTCCACAGATGGCAAAGTGCGTACAATAGCATTTGATTTCACCAAGCGCTGAACACCCATAGCCAAAACCACTGTAGAGATAACTTGCAATCCTTCAGGTATAGCAGCAACTGCCAAACTGACAGCCATCATAAACATATCTAAAATAGGATTGCCATACAATATTCCAATACCAAAGATCAACGCGCAGATAACTAGAGCGGCATAACCCAATATTTTACCCAGCTCTTCTAAACGAAGTTTCATGGGTGTATCTGTAGATTCGGTATGTTGTAGCATATCGGCAATTTTACCAACTTCAGTGCGCATTCCAGTAGCCACCACTATGCCTCGCCCTCTTCCGTAAGTAACCATTCCAGTAGAAAATGCCATGTTTTCTCTGTCGCCTAGAGGTATATCTTCAGTGTCTAAAGCTTCTGTATGCTTAATCACTGGGACTGACTCACCCGTGAGTGCAGACTCTTGTATTTTAAGATTAAAGGTTTCTATCAATCTAAGATCAGCTGGAATGATATCTCCCGTATCTAGCACTACTATATCACCCGGCACAATGTCTATTGCAGATATTTCAGAAACTTCGCCATTTCTAAGCACTTTGGAGTGTGGCGAACTCATTTTGTTTAAAGCCTCGAGCGACGATTCTGCTTTTCGTTCTTGCACTACACCAATGATGGCATTTACTAGAAGAATACCCAGTATGATATATGTGTCGAGCAATCCCTCGCCATGTAACACACCAATAACACCCGACACAGCTGCCGCCACTAGCAGTATCAAAACCATAAAGCTTTTGAACTGCTCAAAGAACATAGCTAGCAATGACTTCTTCTTTTTAGAGGTCAACTTGTTTTTACCAAACTCAGCAAGACGTGTTTCTATCTCACTGGATGATAAACCCATATCAGGCTCAACACCCATATCTTGCCGTATTTCTTTAATGGACTGAGTATAAAATTGCTTCATTAACTATTGTTTTTTGATATGTGAAGATAATGCGTATTTAATTAGACTAAACAAACGGCTTATCATTATGTTTTGGCATGCACAAATTTAATCAAAATTTATTTTTAAATGAATTAAGTGTTCTATAACATTGTTTTATAACATGTATTGTCAAAGCAAGGTTTACAATTGTTTTTAATAACTTGCGCAAGCAATAAAAAAACAAGGCTATGCATTGAGCAAAGTCTTATCAATATACAGTTTCAAGATTTAATTATATAAACTCTTTACACATGAAAGTCTATAAAACCAATGAAATTAAGAACATTGCCATTCTTGGCGGTTCAGGAACAGGTAAGACCACTTTCGCAGAGGCCATCCTTTTCGAAAGTG
>CAYTJC010000084.1:5634-7382 GCA_964437875.1 uncultured Dysgonomonadaceae bacterium | reverse complement strand
TAAAATCACATCTTGTAAAAAGAAGTCCTGAGTCGTAAGATTTGGGACTTTTTTTTGTTCCCAAATCGTATATTTTGTGTAAGTACACTCTTGTTTTGGGTGTAAATATACAATTATTATTGAGTAACATGCAATTATTTTAGCGTAATTCACAATTATTTTGTTTGTTATGTGTGAGGGTGAGTTATTTATAACAACAATATCTATATGAGCATTACTATTTAGGATATAGAGAGGGCATTGGCAAAAATAAATATCCGCGCTATCGGGTGAACCAGGCACTGGTCAGAGACCAGCGCCAACCAGAAGTGGTTAATTCTCCGCTGGCGCAAGTCTCTGACTTGTGCCTTCTTCTCCCCTGTCACCCTTACACGCAATGAGGGATCTACCCAAAGAGAGCAGTGTCACCCCTTGCGGGGTTTGTTATTCCGCTTTTATCAGTGTTCATCAGCTCAATCAGTGTCATCTGCGTGCCAATACCACTGGCCGTAGGCCATCAACGCATTTCCTTTGCGACTTTCCGTCTTGGCGAGAAACATTTTGGGTGGAATCAACCCCACAAGATGGGAATCGTGCACTAGCGAACCACACGGGTTACAAACCCGCGCGAGCGGCGCTAACGCCTAACACCCAATAGCTAACAGCTAATTAAAATATCAGTGTTCATCAGCTCAATCAGCGTTATCTGCGTGCCAATACCACTGGGCGTAGGCCATCAACGCATTTCCTTGGCGTCCGACCTGTCCCTACAACTGCTTACTTATCACCCTTAACTGATTCCCCCTTCGGCTTCTTCGCCACCAAATACAGAAATGGAGTATCTATGATGGCAATAAACACCTTTAAAAAATAGGTTGATACTACAATCTGAAACCATGCATTCATGGGCATAGTTCCTAATAGGGCAATTGATGCAAATAATAGGGTATCAACCAACTGACTACTCCATGTGCTTCCATTGTTTCTTAGCCACAGTTGCTTTGGGAACTTCTTTTTTAACCACTGGTAAGTATAAGTGTCTAGCATATTGCTAACAAAGAATGCCACCATACTACCTGCTACAACTCTAAACATGGGTGTAACTAAAAGTGTCAAAGGTTCATGTGCTCTATCCCAAGGAGCGGGTGTCATGTTTATAGCTATCCAAGCCCCCACCATGGTAAAGATGGATACAAAGAAACCTATCATGACCGATTTCCGAGCTTCTTTTCCACCGTAATTTTCCGACAGTATATCGGTGGCTAAAAAGACCATGGCATAAAAAACATTTCCACTGGTAGCACCTATTCCAAAGATTATTACTGACTGGTTGACTAATATATTCATCATGACAACACTGCCAGCAATAACACCTATCAATCCTAATTTTCCAAATACTTTATAAGCAAGTGTTAGGAAAGACAATCCTATAATTGACCAACCTAGAAACAGTATTCCATTCATCTTTTTTTATTTATTGTAAAATATGCACCAGCATATTATTTTGTTCTACTCTTCTCTTAAAAAATCTATGCACACCCTCCTTATCGCTTTAACACAACCAGTGTTTTTTAGTTATACACAACCAATTGCCACTATTCCTCAAAAAAGGTGCGCAAATTTCGTGATTATTATTTGATCTAGCAAGTAAGGGAGGTGGTATCTGGAGTAGAGACTAGGAAAGGAATGCAATTAACCGCAAAGGAAACGAAGAAAAGCACAAAGGGCGCAAAGAAATGCAATTATAGGCCAAATGGCCAAACCACCCC
>CAYTJC010000084.1:0-5534 GCA_964437875.1 uncultured Dysgonomonadaceae bacterium | reverse complement strand
AAGGGCGCAAAGAAATGCAATTATAGGCCAAATGGCCAAACCACCCCCAGTACCGAATCTCGATTCTCGAATTCAATCAGTGTTAATCAGCGTCATCTGTGTGCCATTATTTTTTAAAGCATACAACACTAAGGCATGGATAAATATCAGCCAGCGAGTTGATGATATTGTAATGCAGCTTTGGTATTATTATTAACCAAGGACAAGTCGCTACTTGTTGCTACAGTCTGCAAATCAATAACTTAATTCTTAATTCACATTACCCATCACTCATTTTGCATTATATATGAAAAAATAGCACCTCCCAATTAAGAAAGGTGCTATTTTTTATAAATATTATCTATTGTGTAGATAGATAGGCTGGAATCTACTTAGTGCGATTCTGTCCTCTTTGTCCTTGAGGATTTCTTCTGCCAGCTCTGTTGGTATCCCTTACATCTTTGCGCGACTCATTCCATTTTTCTACTTTCTCTTTACCAATAATGGCTTCAAGCTCTGCTTGCTGTTTCTTCATTTTTTCTTCTCTCATTTTGCGGAACTCTTCACGTTTAGCATCACGATTGGCTGCTCCTGTGCCACGCTCACCTCTGTGTTCTGCTACCTCAGCAGTGCGCTCAGCCTCTTGTTTTTTCATTAGTGCTAAAACATCAGTAGCTTCTTTCTCTGTCAAGTCGAGCTGTTTTGTCATTTGGCTAACTCTCTCTTCTACAGACAATCTTACCATGTTGTCGCTGCGTCTGTTCTCAGGGTTTCCTCTACCGTTGTTGTTTTGTGCCGAAACCGACATGCTCACTGTTAGCAAAAGTGTTGCTGCTAAAAATAAATACTTTTTCATAATCTACTATTTTAAATTGTTTGTACTATTATTATGGACTTCAAAGATAGTGAATAGTTTAATAGATTACAAACATACAGAGGCCCTACACCCTCTAATAATCAGCATATTACGTGCTTTAATAGACAAGTAGAGGGTGTTGGTAGAAGAGTTTTGCAGTTTCATCTATAAATAAGCACTGTTTGTCTATTTTCGGAAAAATATTGCGAAAATTGCTATTTAACCTATTGCTTTTCTGAAAACTGCTCTTTATGGTC
This sequence comes from uncultured Dysgonomonadaceae bacterium, assembly GCA_964437875.1. Lineage (GTDB taxonomy): Bacteria > Bacteroidota > Bacteroidia > Bacteroidales > Dysgonomonadaceae > UBA2632. The sequence goes on along the minus strand of CAYTJC010000084.1, from coordinate 4,442 downwards.
TGTTCTACTTTTTGAGAGCAGCATCTAAAAACAGACTTATCTCTTCCGAAGAAGGACGGGGAGCATTGGATGATAGTACTTTTCCATTCTTACCAATTAATATAAAGCGTGGAATACTACTTACTTTATAAGGCTTACTAATAGCGTCTGCTCTATCGCCAGCAAAAAGTTGTACTCCCGTCAACTCTTCGTCCTTCAAAAACTGCTTCCACTTTTCATGGTCTTTTTCTGCATCAATAGAAACGCCCATAAACACAATGTTTTTGTCTTTGTATTCATCTTGTAGTTTTCTCAGGCTAGGTATTTGCTTTATACATGGCCCACACCAAGTAGCCCACACATCTATATACACTAATTTTCCTTCGAAATCGGAAAGCGCAACCTCTTTACCCTTCACATCTTTGAATTTAAAATCGAATGCATCTTCTCCTTCTGCGACATCGGCTTTGCTTATCAATAGCTGATGCATTCTCTCTTTTTGATTGTCAGTAGCCAGGTGCTTAGAAAACTCATCACTGAACTCTGATATAGCTGCAAAGGTTTTTAAAGTTGCTGTTGCATTTAAAATAACCTCTCCCTTTACTATGGGGTCAACTAATTGTGATAAATCGCGCTCCATTGCTACCATGGGTGTAAACAGTTTTCCAATATCTGCTGGAGGGGTTTTCTCTACTTTATCTCTTATTGCAAAATATCTCACATTGTCTATTAGCTGCAATCCATAAGGATAATCTAATATGGCAGGGTCTGAAGTTATTTCGGAAAGACTGATGGAGCTGAAAAAATCAGTGAAGTCTTCGCTATTTGGATGAATGGAACGTGGTGTGCGTAAAAAATGCATCACATTGGTCAATAGATTATACTTGCGGTATTTCTCAAAAGCTGTATTAAAAACTTTGTCGTCAGTATATTCAGGTGTATAGTTGTTGATGTCTGCCACCATACTTTCCAATAAGGGAAAATAGTCTTCAAAATTACTTTGTTGTTTCATAAAATAGATAGACTTGGTTTCGAGTGGCAAAATGAAGTTGCGCCAACGTTCCATCTCTTTGTTTTGCGGTGTAGCTTCACCTATAAGGGTGTAGCTCATTTCAGGGTCAACTGCAATACCCAACAACTGATCGTCGGGATTTAAATAAAATGTATAGTTGTTGAAAGGTCCTTGAGGCGATATGCCCAGTACATAAAAAGCAGGCTCTTTTTGGTGAAGTGCAAAGCTAAACTCTTTGTCGGGAGTAAGCATGGAGGTGGCAATCTCTTTCAACTTCCCATTTTCCACTTTAAAGAGCGATACTTTATCAGCGTTGTCTCTGTGCCATGTACCACTTACTATGGTGAGAGAGAAAAGTTGATTGACAGATAAGAAAAGAGATACAATTAGTACAAATAGTGTTTTTTTCATCATTTATATCTATTAATAGTTTCTAATTTTGTTCGTTGTGTTGTAGCACAATGAAACGTGTGATTTGAGAATAGCAGTTTATAGGGAGGGTCTATTGAGTTTTTTTGTACATCAAGTGTTGTTGCCTCAATGCACAATAAACCAAAACCCTCTCTCTTTGATGGCAAATATAACTTTATTTTCTGAGGTCATATCCAAAACTCGGTTGTTTTTTTTCTCCGCTGGAGGCAAGTCTCTGAATTGTGCCAGCGGTAATTGAAAAAAAGCTTCGCTCGGCAGATTTGCTATCTGTTAGTTGATAATATAAAACCACGCGAAGGGATTCTCGCCAAGACGCTCTTCAACATGACAAAGGTTATTCAAACCACCATCTGTGCAATCTGACTTATTACAAAATACCGAAAGGTGTTTTGAATAATCGAATTATTTTTAAATTGTTATGGAAGTAGAATGCTCTCCCCTATCACTATCACACGAGAAATAGAGAAAGAAGGATATCTGAGGCAATCTGAGGAATCTGTGGTGAGAAGCATTCAAGGGCACGGATAAATATCCGCGCCAGCGCAATATGATACCACCCAAAAGGATTCTCGCCAAGACGCAAGGGCGCAAAGAAATAGGATTATAGGCCAAATGGCCAAACCACCTCTGTCATCCCGATACGCAGTGAGGAATCTGTATAAAGAGTGTGTAAGTATTCAACAACTGACAGATCACGACCTGTCACTACAAGTCGCTCTTCAACATGACAAAGGTTATTCAAACCACCATCTGTGCAATCTGACTTATTACAAAATACCGAAAGGTGTTTTGAATAATCGAATTATTTTTAAATTGTTATGGAAGTAGAATGCTCTCCCCTATCACTATCACACGAGAAATAGAGAAAGAAGGATATCTGAGGCAATCTGAGGAATCTGTGGTGAGAAGCATTCAAGGGCACGGATAAATATCCGCGCCAGCGGGGTGATGATGTTGCATTGCAGCTTTGGTATTACTATTAACCATGGCCAAGTGGCGACTTACCGCTACAATCAGCAAATTGCAGTCAACTCATAACTCTTAATTCTTATTTATTATTTATTATTTATTATTTATTAACCCACAATTCAGACAATCTACAAGCACTCAACTCTACTGAAAAGCGAAAGTTAATTAGTTTGTTTGATCTATAAAATACACTACCTTTATAATTCGTTTTTAGGGGTAATTATAAAGTAGTTACGCTTACTATTGATCATACAAAACAAAAAAGGCTTATACCTAATTATGGAAAGCTTCGCTAATCAATAAAACCATACTTAGAACTGACATTCATGAAAATAAAAACAAGTGCACCGCTCAAGGGAATAGCTTTGCTTTCTACAGTTGGAAGTTGTTCAATCTTAATAGCCCAAGAAAAAGCACAGGAGCGACCCAATTTTGTATGGTTTATGGCCGAAGATGTTTCGAAACATTATTTGAGCTTATACAACGATGGGAAGTTTGGAGCATTAACGCCCAATGCTGAGAAATTAGCTACCCAGGGCATTACTTTCAACAATGCATATTGTAATGCACCAGTTAGCTCTGCTGCACGCTCCACCTTAATTACAGGATGTTATGCACCACGGTTGGGTGCAAGTTTTCACAGAAAACTGGAGCAGGTGCCAATGCCCGAAGGGCTTAACATGTTTCCTGCCTATTTGAGGGAAGCCGGCTACCATACCTCTAATGCTGCTAAAACAGATTACAACCTTTTTATGGATGAAGAGGCTTGGGATATTGTGAGTGGTAAAATGGGGGCTTGGCGTAATAGAGCAGACAAATCGGTGCCCTTTTTTCATGTGCGTACCAATGTTGTAAGTCATGAAAGCAGCTTGCATTTTAAAGAGGCTGCACTTCAAAACAAAGAGACAAGGTACAACCCCGATGATGTGTTTGTACACTCCAATCATCCCGACACCGATTTGTTTAGATATTCTTATGCTACTTTTTACGACCGCATTGAAGATGGAGATAAACAGTTGGGCGAACTGATGGATATGTTGGAAGAGGATGGCGAATTGCAAAACACCTTTATATTCTATTTTGGTGATAATGGGGGCTCGCTTCCTGGCACAAAAGGTTACACTTCAGAACCTGGTTTGCAAGTGCCTTTGGTGGTGTATGTTCCACAAAAATGGAGAGATAAACTACCTGTAGAGATAGGTACAAGAGCAGACGGGTTTGTTAGTTTTATGGATTTCGGCCCTACTCTACTTCATTTGGCAGGTCTGCAAGTGCCAAATCAAATGGATGGCAAAGCTTTTCTGGGTACAGACATTTCGATGCAGGATTTGAACAAACGCGACGAAGTATTTGGCTATGGAGATAGATTTGATGAACTGTATGCTTTCAACAGAACTGTGCGCAAAGGAAAATTTAAATACTCACGCAATTTTCAGCCCTATCATCCCAAGTCGCTTTTCGCTTTCTACAGATATAAACAGGCTGCTTTTCGGGAATGGAAAGAGATGTACAAGGATGGTGAGTTGAATGCTACACAAAGTGCTTTCTTTGAACCACAAGATGCAGAGGAGTTATATGATTTGTCAGCAGACCCCTATGAGACGCATAATTTAGCCGCCAACCCCATTTATCTTCAGCAATTGAAAGAGTTGAGAGAGCTATTGAAAAGAGAGATGACCCATAAAAATGATTTGGGATTTTATCCAGAATGTGTTTGGTTGGAAAATGGGAAGCAAAACCCAACAGAGTTTGGTCGGGACAACTCCTCTTCGATTAAACGCTATTCTGATATTGCAGATTTGCAAATGAGCACCTTTAGGGAGACTGAAGCTGATATTAGAAAGGCGTTAACATCGGATGACCCAGTTGAACGTTATTGGGCAGCCACTGTATGTGCTTCGTTTGGGGCGCAAGCACTTCCCTTGCAGAAAGAGTTGACCAAACTATTAAGTGACTCTCATGGATATGTGAGAAGTCGTGCCATTGTAGCATTGAGTGTAATGAAGCAAATTGATCCTGTTGCCCCTATCAAAAAAGCCTTGCTATTGGC
>CAYTJC010000083.1:0-7444 GCA_964437875.1 uncultured Dysgonomonadaceae bacterium | reverse complement strand
TGAAAGTTGGCGGAGTGTCTGAACCTTGATTCACACCAAGTAGTCCACCCATCTTCAACTCTTCTATTTTAGCTTTATCAAACACTTCGGTGGTGAAACCACACTTTTGTGCCATTTGTTGGGCAAGTTCAGAAAATTTGGGAGCGTTGAGATAGTTGAGCGGCTCGTTTACCAAATCTTTAGCAAAAGAAACTGCTCTCACCAAATTATTTAGAGCTTCTATTTCACCTGAAACAACAGCATCTTGATGCAAATACACTGTCTTGAGCGTAGGCTCTGTTTTCTTCTTCTTATATTTATCAAAACGATATTGAGCCAAAGACATCCCCTCTAGAAAAAGAGCTCGTTCACAAGTAGAAAGTCCTTCATTGAATCCTTTTAACTGAACTTCTTCCATCTTTTCGTTTTCGAGTGCTTTTAAAACACTTGCTCCAAATAATCGTAACTCTTCGGAATCGTTGACAACCTCAGCTTCGTCTTTAGCATAAACTGCCACTAATGTAATGGTGTCGTTTTCGTACAAAGTAATGAAACCATTCTCTTTGTCTGTTATATACTTATCTATTTTTTGAGTAATGCCTACAGGCAAGTTATAATCTTGTGAATTGTTCTTTGGTGTAATCACAATTACTTGATTTACACTTTTAGACACCTCAAGGGTGTCCAATTTAAAATTTATCATATCAATTTATTTAAATGTTTTCGTGAAGATACAAAAATAAGAACTTTAAAGCATCTTCGTTGCTTCTCATGTAGCGGAAAGGATTGAAAGTAGCATTAACTTTTTATTCTTTCCAATCTATTGGATTCATACTATTATAGTAAATCATTCAAAGTTAAAATGTACTTGTCAATATACGTTTGTTTTTCTTTGAACTTATATTGCTGAATGTATCTAGGATGTTCAAGAACTTTCAAACTCCCAAACAGCTTGGTCTCTTTGTTTAGTCTTTGGATAAATTGAGCGTTTTTCACGCCCAACACAAACACCTCCGAGGTATCTAATCCTATATCAATATGTTCTTTCAAAGTCGCAATCATATACTTTTTAAGTATTTCATAAAGAGCAGAATCATCGTAATAATTTGCATTAAGCCATTTGCCTCCTTTTGCTTTACGTACAATAGCTAAAGGGAAAGGAGAGTTGATATAAAATTGTTCATAAAACTTATGCAGACCACCAAATTGAGCTATCATCTCATACATAAAGACTGATGAAACTTCATGTGTATAAGCCGATTGCATTTTGATTCCACACTCACTTTCCAATCGTTTGGTATCTGTAAATGGAACACCTGTTACACCTGCTCCATGTCGGCTAGGATTAATACCTACAATAAACTTACGCCTATTTGAATCACGATAAAATTTATCATAAAAACCCTGCATTACCTCCATCGTTTCAGGATTATCCAGAAAAGGATTAATCACCTTAAAACCTGGAGGTAACTTTCCTGGATAATGCAGATTACGGTTGAAGTCAATTACTTTATCGCCGAAGCTTTTTGTCATACCAGTTTACTTTACATAAAACTTTTCTAAGTCGGGGCACTCATTTAATGATTATATTCGTTTAGATTTTGCTTATTACTTTTTATGCCCCATTCAAAAATTATCGAATAGTGGTGCTTATTAATTCATCAGATCATCTTCGCTATATCCGATGAAGCAGATGGGAATGTTAATGGAATCGTTTTTAATTTCTGAGCTTTCATTCCAGCCTGCATGGCAACAGCAAACACATTGATGGTTTCTTCTGCATTTGGTCCGATAATGTGAGCTCCCACTACAAGGTTGCTTTTCTTATCAATAATCACTTTATAGGCATATGTCTTTTCACCCAAATGCTTGGCAGCATACCAGTGAGGTACTGATGCATAATTTACCTCGATGTCTAGTTTCTCTTTTTTAGCTTGCTCCTCAGTCAATCCCACCATTGCCAACGAAGGTAAAGTGTAAACTACGGTAGGACGAACACCATAATCTGGCTTCTTCTTATTTCCATTCAATATATTTGCAGTCACAATGTGTCCTTCCATGGTAGCAAAAGGTGTAAGAGGTAATCCATCTGTTGCAGTATTGTCTCCAGCAGCATACACATGAGGGTTGGTTGTGCTTTGCATATAGTCGTTCACTTCAATTCCTTTATCGGAATAACGCACATTGCCTTTATCCAAATCAAGACCATGAATAGAAGGAACCCTACCCGATGTGTTAAATACAACATCAGCTTTAAATTCTTTTTTGTTACCCTCCTTATCTCCTACAACGGTGAAGCTATTACCATTTTTCTTTACTTCTGCTACTTTGGTATTCATCACCAATTCAATTCCTAATTGTTTGGTAGCATCAACTAAATGTTGAACTATATCCTCGTCGAAATGCGGTAAGGAAGTTGCACCCATATCGAGAATGGTAACTTTAGCACCGCTGCGTGCAGCAATGTGAGCAAACTCAAAAGCGATATATCCACCTCCAATAAAGAGTAACGACTTAGGAAGTTCTTTCAACGTGAAAAAATCATCGCTCGACAGAGCATACTTTGCACCAGGAATGCTTAATTCTCTTGGAGTAGCACCTGTTGCAATAACTATTTTATCGGCTTCAATTGTATCCTCTCCAATTTTCAATTGATTCTCAGCCACAAATTTAGGATCGCCATGAAATGTGATTATTCCATTCTTTTTAAAGTTTGCTTCTTTATTCTTGGGTATAGGATTGGTGAACGAATCTTTGAAGTCTATCAAGTCATTCCAACTGATAGAAGGTGCATGATCAACTCCTTTTCCTTTCAGGTTTCTTGAAGACGCTACGGCATCTGTTGCACCTACCAATACTTTTTTTGGAATACATCCGTGCAACCCACATGTTCCACCATAGTCTCTATTGTCCACTATACCTGTTTTAAGACCAGCTTCTGCAGATTTATTGGCTATGATTGTTCCAGCTACTCCTGTTCCTATTATGAAAATGTCGAATTTCTTCATTGTGTTTTGTATTATGATTTACACTTATTTTTAATGCTCTTGTTATTTAAAACATAGAGAACGGTTTAATGTTTAGTCTTAGTTCTTAACGAGACTGTAAATTGAATGATTTTCTACTCCCTAAATCATTAGAATATAGGATATATAATACATTACTGTTGAAAACAGTTTCGCCTCTGTACTTAATCTTTAACATGCTCATAACTCGCAAACTATGAACAAAAATCGTTTTTTTATTGTTACGTCTATATAAATAGTATATACAGTAATTATGGAAAAATCAATAACTGTATAACGTGAAACTGAGTGCTAAATTTAACGAAGCAATGCAATATAACTTATGAAAATATTTTACGGGATTACTCTGAGTATATTGTTCCTCACTTTACCATTTCTTCTATTTTCGGGAGATAAAAATAAGGAACCGAATATAAGAGTATTGAATTTTCAGCAACTCCAACCCTACCTAGAAAAGAATAATGACACTATTTATGTAGTAAACTTCTGGGCTACATGGTGTGCACCTTGTATAAAAGAAATCCCATATTTCGAAGAGTTGCAGCAAAAGTATCATGATAAGAATTTGAAAGTACTTATGGTAAGCCTCGACTTTCCCAACCAATTACAAACTAGGCTTATTCCATTTATTGAGAAAGAGAACATGAAAAATGAGGTAGTGCTTTTGGATGATCCAAATTCAAATCGTTGGATACCACTTATTGATAAAAATTGGACTGGTGCCATACCCGCTACGCTTATTTACGGAGAAAATTTCAGAAAGTTCTATCAACAGGAGTTCACTTTTTTAGAATTGGAAGAGATAGTGCTTCCATTATTGAGTAAATAACATTTAAAAAAATAAAGCTATGTCAAAAAAATCATTTATAGTATTAACCTTCATATTAAGCAGTATTGCTCTAAATGCTCAGCCGATTGACATCGGCTCTAAAGCACCCAACTTCTCACTGAAAAATGTAGATGGAACCACCATCTCTTTATCAGACTATGCGAATGAAAAAGGTGTAATGGTAATTTTTTCGTGCAATCCGTGCCCTTATGTAATCGCTTATGAAGATCGCATGATTGCATTGCACAACGAATTCGCTCCACAAGGATACCCAGTCGTTTTCATCAATCCGAATGATCCTATAGTACAACCTGCGGATTCCTTTGAAAAAATGAAAGAAAGAGCGACAGCTAAAAACTACCCGTTTCCTTACTTGGTTGATGAAGGTCAGAAAATATATCCAGCTTATGGCGCAACTCGTACACCCGAAGTTTTTCTTTTAAAAAATGACGGAAATGGAAATTTTATTGTTATGTACACTGGAACAATCGACGATAATTACAAGAAAGCAGCTGATGTAAAGGTGCAATATGCAGCTGATGCAGTTCGTGCACTTATTGCAGGCAAGAATCCCGATCCTGCTACAACTGTAGCAATTGGTTGTGGAATTCAACCAAAACAATAAATGTTTTTCTCGAATTGAAAAAGAGGTTTCATCTTATTTATGTTTTAATTCAACATAAGAAGATGAAACCTCTTTATTTTAATTTGTGTGAACTTAGTCACAATAATTCATATTAGTAACCTAAAGCTCTAAATATATAAGTTGCAACTATTTTATTTAAGTAATATTTCTTGTTGTAGACTACCACACTTCAACATTTTGCTTCCAAAATAAGGATTACTTATCTCTTTTGATGCGCTCAACCATGCCCCACCTTTATTACTGTTATACATTGGACAATATGCTTGATAGAGAGGTCTATCTGAACCAGTGATGACAATTAAGTCTTTAACACCTTTGGTTAAGAACTCAAAGTGTTCTCTCTGTTTTGCTATGTTTTCACTGTTATCAGCAATATGCTTTGCTTGTTGTGAAGCATCTTTTATAAGTGTAGCCACTTCGTTTTTTTGCTGATTGGCTACTCTTGAAGCATCAAATTTAGAAAAGATACTTAGCAAATCTTTTCCTAAGATTGCAGCTTCTTTACTTTTCTCTTGAACTAATGCATCTTTTAACGCCAAATAGTTGTCAATAATAGCAGTGGCAGATTTAGACTGTTCTACTTTAATAGAAGCTTTAATCTTGCTATTGTTTTTCTTCTCTGAATGGTTGTTTTGAGCAAAAGCTCCCCAACTTACTAAAGTTAGACTAAGCAGTATAATTATTTTTCTCATTGTTTTTAAATTTTAAAATTGTTAGTTAGTCTTGTTTCTCTTATTTTATTGTCTCTTTTACTTCCCCACAACTCATCATCACATCACCAAAGTACGGATTACGTATTTCTTCTACATCGCTAAACCAATATGCGCCTTTATCGTTGTTTGCCATTGGGCAATATTGAAAGTAAGTAGTCACATTATCTAATCCGAATAGTTTTAAACTCTTGTAGAATATCAAATTAAACTCAATAAACTCCTTACGTTGTGCTTCAATATCACTAGACTTGCTTATCGCATCTATTGTTCTATTCAAAGTTTCTAAATGCTCCATCCAAGCCTTATGTGGGTCATGTTTCAGCAAAGCCATATCTACTGATTTTAAAGACGTGATTACATCTTTTGCTTCACTGGCTACTTTTTTTGCATCTGTAGCAACAAAAGCATTTTTCATATCCAGATAAGCATTGTACACTTTTGTGAGCTGTGCCTTAAATGCAGGGTTGATATCGCTGATATGTTCAACATCAGATATTTCCTCAAATGATGGCGTCTCTCCATGACTGTGTGCAGACGTTGAAGAAGCTGCATCGGGACTCATCATGCTAGGCTTCCCAGCAAGCTGAGCAGCTGCATCAATACTAAATGTACCGTTTACTGCAATCTCTTCGCCTACCTCCAAGCCATCTCCTATTACATAACTTTCACCCAGTGCAGGTCCAAGCGTTACCTCTCGCATTTTAAATGCGAGACCTTGATCGGAAACAGATTTTACATACACAACCGAGCGTTGACCAGTCCACATAACCGCAGTTTTAGGAACAACCATTGCATCGGATGATTTTTGCAATTGTGCTTGTACAATTCCAGAAACAAACATTTCGGGTTTTAACTTCAAACCAGGGTTTGCAGTTGCCACTCTAGCTTTTGCCACTCTTGTGATAGGATTGATTATCGGATCGAGAAAGGAGATGGTTCCTGTAAATGTTTCACCTGGAAGTGAGGAGACACTGTATTCAACTTTATCGCCTTTTTTAATCCATCCAATGTCCGATTCATACACATCAAAAAGAACCCATACTTTTGAAAGGTCGGCTATTTCATAAATGGGCTGCCCCCTTTGGATGTAATCGCCGGGATTGACCAATTTCTGAATGACATAACCCGAAACATCCGCTTGAATATCGAATGTTGCCGTGGTGGTTCCCGATTGTAACATCTGGTCAATCTGGTCATTCGTTAATTTCCAGGTTTTCAATTTTTCTTTGGCTGCATTAAAAAGCTGCGGTTGCGTATCCTTAACTTTTTGCGCTTCGTACAATTCTTCCTGTGCGGTTACTAAATCTGGAGAATATATCGATGCAATCACCTGCCCCTTGTTTACATAATCACCTGTGAAATTTACCAATAGGTTCTCAATCCGTCCTGGTACATGTGATGACTGAGAAAAAACCAACCGTTCATCTTCCTGTATTTTACCATTTAACCGCACCTGTTTTACCTGATCCATTGAACCCACAACTGCAGTTTGAATATTGGCCAGCTGAACAGCTGTTGGCGACATGCTAATCGACATCGGGTCCACATCATCGTTATGATCATCTTCCAGCGGAATTAAATCCATACCACAGATGGGGCAAGCACCCGGCTCGTTTTGACGGATTTGTGGGTGCATGGAGCAGGTCCATATTGTTTCTTTTCCAACCTCTTGGCTCTCTGCCACATTTTCGCTTTTGGAACTATTGCTCGCTCCTCCAAAAATCAACCAACCTAGCAACACTCCTATTACTAATGTTGAAATAACTATTATTATTGTTTTTCTATCTGTTTTCATTTCTCTATTTGTTTTGCAGTAATGTAATTTAATTTGGCCAAGGCTTTATGATATTCTACCTCTGCCGTGGCTTTCATTTTTTCGTATTTCAGCAATTGCTGTTGCATGCGCAACACCTCTTCAAAATCTTTTCCAGTGTTGCTATAAGCACTAAACAAAAGGCTTAGCGATTGATTAGACTCTTTAGTTTGCTGTTCATACAAATTTATCAACTCTTTTTGTTGTTGTATTTCAAACCATGTCATCTCGTAGTTAGAAACAAGCAAATTAGTAGCTTCCATTTTTTGAAGCGAGTAACTCTCTTGCATCAGTTGTGCCTCTTTTTTGGCAGCTTTATATTTTTTTCTGAAAATAGGAATAGATACTGAAACCATTGGCATCACAATATTTTTCCCATCCTCCATAATTGCATAATCCAACCCAACACCTAGTTTTGGCAATCCATCTTTTTGTGCT
>CAYTJC010000082.1:0-7507 GCA_964437875.1 uncultured Dysgonomonadaceae bacterium | reverse complement strand
CGAAAGTGGGAGCAAGTTTGTGAATAACAAAGCCCGAAAGATATACTCCAATCAGTATGGAAACTAACGACATAATTGCTTGTGCCAAGCCACCACTAACGGATTGCACTCTGTAGCCCAACACACTATACCCTATAAGCCCTACACCAATAAAGATGGCAACGGCAGAAATTAGTGCCAACGGAAGCACATAAGTCATAACATGCTGCTGAGCTGTGTTAGTATCTTGTTTTGCCAGTTGCCACTCTATTTTTGGATTTACGATAAATTGCTTTGCTGTATTGATTATTGTTTTCATGACTTAACTGTTTATTATATTGTTCATAATGTATTATTTTCTGTATCATAGAATGATTTAAAACCAGATCATTCACTAATTGCTTTTTCATCTTTAAAGAACTTTGCATGCTTCTTCTCAATTTGCTTCATGCGCTCTTCAAATCGTTTTATTACTGATTCTAATGCAATGGTTTCGTCTTCTGTAAGATCCTCCTTAAAGAGATTGAGTTGGTTGTGGTATTCTCCCCATTTCGACATCATATCGAGAGACTTGAAACCCACCTCTGCACTGGCTTTCATCAGTTTTATCTTATCCATCATTCCCAGCTTATCCATGTCCTTTTCGTGGAAATCGCCCAAATCTATTAATACTTGATCAATAAGAAGAGCGTAGTCATCGGCTACTTTGCTCATATCGTGAATATAAGCGACTATTTCAGGTTTGTCTTTTAGAGATTCGGGAATTTCGACTTTCAGTTTCCCCAGTTTATTATCCGCCTCAGTTTTTTTAGGATTATCGGCACACGAATAAGAAAACAGTATGATAGAGAGAGCTGCAAACATAAGTATCGAAAACATTTTCTTCATGACTGATAGTTTTTAATTGTTCTTATTCTATATGGAATATCTGTGAAACAAAAATACTATCATAATCATAATTCTACTATAACTAATATCTCAAAGAGTTGTAATATAGGGTTGTGAGAGCTATGGCATGAGAAAAATGTGAGATTGGAGTTATAAAACAAGAAGATGGAGATAGTGTGTTTCTATGCAACTCGAGTAAGTAAACTCTCTCTATTGTGAGATAATTAAGATGCAACACAGTACATTTAACAAGAGGGATTAATGGATAGATATTGAACCTACTCTCCCCCTTCATTCTTTCTCCTCAGAATGTAATCTTTTGCGGTATTCTACTGGAGGCACTTTAAACACCTCTTTGAAAGACTTTGAGAAGTAAGAAGTATCTGTGAAGCCCGATTCATAGCAAACATCAGTAATATTCAGGTTTTTGTTTTTCAAAAGTTCTGAGGCCAATTTGATACGATGAACACGAATAAACTCCGATACAGACATATCTACAGTAGCTTTGAGCTTTCTGTATAACTGAGATCTACTCATTGCAGCAACGTTGCAAAACTCATCAACACCAAAGTTAGGATTGGTTATTTCATTTTCAATCACATCTTTCAATGTATTAGCAAACTCATCTTCAGCACCAGAAATTAATATATCGAGCGGCTTCAGAATAATTTCGTTGCGGTATTTTTGGCTTAACAGACTGCGGACTTCAATTAAGTTTCTCACCTTGTGCTTTAAGATATTCGACCCGAAGGGTTTAATAACATAATCATCTGCTTTGTTTTCCAAACCTGCCAAGAGGTCTCTCTCATCGTTTAGGGCAGTTAATAGTATAATTGGTATATGATTGGTTGTAGCATTCATTTTGAGCGTATTGCAAAGTTCAAGCCCATCTATTCTCGGCATCATTATATCTGATATGATGATATCTGGAATGAACTCATAAGCTGTTTCAATACCCTCTTCACCGCCCTTTGCTTCAATTGTGTTGTACATATCTTTGAAAGATGCAACAATGTAATTTCGCAGGTCTTCATTGTCTTCAACCACAAGCAAAAGAGGCTTCTCAGAAAACAATAAGTCATCGCGCTGAGAAAGCTCTTTCTCTACAGATGCTACTTTAGCAGACCCTTCACGCACAACCTGGTATCTATCAATCATTAAATTCTCAAGTGCGAGATCTTCTTTTTCGACAATCTCGTTTTGGGCTAATGGTGGAAAAATGACAGTAAATTCAATCTCGTCGTCTTTATTGTATTCAACCGAAAGTTCTGCCCCATAAAGCGTGCAAAGCTCTTTCACCAACGAAAGACCAATTCCAGAACTGCTATAATGAGACTGCTCACTTGTGTAAAATCTATCAAAGAGTTTAGATAACTCTTCGGAGGTTAATCGTTTACCTGAGTTAGAGACCTTTACTATATAGTTCTCTTTGTTCTTCTTTCCTATGAAAGAGATTTTCCCATCAGTTTCAGTAAATTTTAGAGCATTAGACAGAAGATTAGTAACAATGATTTCAACAATATGCAAGTCTATCCAATCTTTTCCACTTCCCTCAATATCTATATGGTAGTTTAGCGATCTTTCATTGGCAATATGCAGAAAGAAGTTAGCAATTCCTCTCAAAGCAAGCGACAGATCGGCATGTTGTGGATTTATTTTAAAATTGCCTGAATCTACTTTAGACAAGCTCAACAACTGATCTACTAAGAACAACAATCGCTCGGAATTACGCAGCATAACCCTTGCATCCTTTTCCATTTCAGCGGACAAGTCTCTTTCGAGCCATTTCTCCAAGGGGCTTTTTATAAGTGTGAGTGGAGTGCGGAACTCATGAGAGATATTTCCAAAGAACTTAGATTTGGTTTCATTTATTTTCTCCAACTCCTTGCTTATTTTCAATTTACTGTTGTAACGATAATAGAGAAAGCCTATAAATGCAAAGAGGAATAGAGTAAGTAGAAAGAAAATACGCTGTTGATCTGTTTTTGTTTTTTCAGTTAAGGCTTTTTCAGTTGTTAGGAGCTGTATTTGCTGAGCTGCTTCTTTTCCTTTGTAACGATTTTCGAGCTCAAGAATGCGCACTTCGCTATTTTGTGCCAACACACTGTCGCGATATAGAATAGCTATCTCTTTGGCCTCATAAGCTGGTTGGAACAATTGCAATGTCTCATTCAATCTTGCCAATAGCTCATAACCCCTTTGAAGATAATCATAAGAATTTAGCTCTTTAGCTAAAGATAATATTTCCATTATATGAGCTTCAGACTCATTTGTTCTATTAAGTTTAATAAGAATATCGGCCAGTGAAATCTGTACTTCCAATTTATGAAAAGCATCTTTAGAGTTTTCCATAAGTGCAAAAGCCTCATTAAGCAATTCCAAAGCATAGTCTTTTCTATCTTTTTCATAATATATAAGGCCCATAGCTCTTTTGCAGATAGCTCTGCCAATGTCAGAATCAATTATATTGTTTTGTTGCATCGACTCAGTATAGAAATAAAGAGCACTATCTAAATCATTACTAATAGTATATGCCTCAGCAATATTGGCATAGTTAATGGCCTGTCCCAGGTTGTTGCTTAGTTCTTGTTCAATTTTCAGGGCTTGCTCAAAATAGTTGAGCGCCTGTTTGCTATTATTCATTGCCAAAAAGATATTTCCAAGACCATTCATTGCCATTGCTTTGTTTCGCAAATATTTATCATTGTCGGCAGACAATTCTAAAGCCAAATAATGATAGGTTGATGCCTCTATATTTGAATAAGTTCTTCGCAGATCGGTTCCAATATTATTGAGAGCATAAATCTGGCCCATAGTATCTTTGGCAATCTCGGCCAAGTTGAGAGCTCGAAAATGTATGTTGAGGGCTTCTTTGTAATCAGCCATATTTCGGGCTGCCGTTCCTTGGTTGTTCAATTCTTTTACTTGTAGCATCAGGCTGTCGTTTATGGCAACTTGATGTTGGGCGGCAACAATCTCTTCTGTTATGAAGTCTGGTTTAAAATTGCAAGAGTAAAAGATTTGAGAAACCAATAAGATGGAAAAAATGAAGTATAGTTTTGTAGTGTTGAGTCTATTCATCGTGACATTAGAAATGGAAGTTATACAACAACTAATACTGCTGTCTCAAGAACTATAACATTTTTATTGCTCTAATGTTTAGAAGTGGGATCACCAGTAAAAGTATGTGTTTGTTTTAACTTTTAATCTTAAGTGTAGAAATTTCTTCTTTTCGATTAGACAATTTACAGGTCGCATCTACGATGCTTCAAGGCTTGGGAGAATACGTTTACTACAGACAGTGCTACATCTACGATGTGCTATTTACCAGTGTATTTGAATAATTGCTCATTGTTACTTCTGAAGAAAAAACCATGTTATGATCTAACTGATGTTTACGCCTTAGCCTCGTAGAAGCCTAACTGTCTGTAGTACATCTTGTAAATCACTACCTATAGCTTCGTAGAAGCGGCCTGTTATGTCGGTGTTAATAAATGAAATAATCAAAACACATAGTTTTGTATGTGATCCTAGAAGTGACTTTAAGTGAACAATAGAGCCTCTGCCCACTTAAAAACAAAAAAGACCGTCCCATTGTGAAACAAGACAGTCTTTTTATAAAGTTTATAGTGTGTTGAGTAAACTCAAAACATAGAAGCCACTTTTTTTATTCCAGCCACCAATTGATCAATCTCCTCTTTGGTATTGTAGAAAGCAAAAGAAGCCCTCACAGTTCCCTCCACCTGCATCAGCTCCATAAGTGGTTGTGTGCAATGATGTCCGGTACGAACGGCAATACCCATTCTGTCTAACAACATTCCCATGTCATAATGATGAATGTCTTTCACCAAAAACGAAACAACGCTGCTTTTATGACCAGATGTTCCATAAATCTTAAGACCCTCTATTGTAAGCAATTGTTCTGTGGCATATTCAAGCAATTCATGCTCATAAGCAGCAATGTTATCTAATCCTATGTCGGAAATGTAGTCAAGTGCTGCGGCCATAGAAGTAGATCCTACAAAATCGGGGGTACCAGCTTCAAACTTAAAAGGAAGTACATTGAATGTTGTTTTCTCGAACGAAACACTGGCAATCATCTCTCCTCCACCATGATAGGGAGGTAGTTTGTTCAACCACTCTTCTTTTCCGTACAAAATGCCAATACCTGTTGGTCCGTAAGCTTTGTGAGCCGAGAAAACCAAAAAGTCGCAATCAAGCTTTTGCACATCCAATGGAATATGTTGCACAGATTGTGCTGCATCTACAAGCACAGGAACGTTGTAGCTGTGAGCAATACTGATTATCTCTTCAATATCATTAACAGTTCCCAACGTATTAGAAATATGCGTAATAGAAACAAGTTTGGTGCGGGAATTAATCAACTTTTTAAACTCTTCTATAATTAACTCTCCCTTATCATTGATAGGAATTACCCGAAGCTTCACACCCGATATCTCTTCTTGCAACTGCCAAGGAACAATATTGGAGTGATGCTCCATGGCAGAAATAATGATTTCATCGTCGGGCTCACAAAATGCTCTACAATAGGTAGAGGCTATCAAGTTTATTGATTCTGTTGCACCGCGCGTAAACACAATTTCATTGGATGATTTGGCTCCTATGAAGTTTTGTATAGTGGCTCTCGCAGCTTCGTGTTCATCTGTGGCTTTTTGGCTCAAAAAATGCACTCCTCTATGTATATTTGCATTGAGGGTATAGTACATCTCTTCAATTTTCTCCACCACGCATTTTGGCTTTTGGGTTGTGGCAGCATTGTCCAGATACACCAATGGCTTGCCATATACTTCACGTGACAGTATTGGGAAATCTTCTCTTATTTTGCTAATATCCATCATTGTATCCTATTTTTTTCTATTTGCAAACATTGCAATTGCCACATCGCATGAGTTCTCCTCTAAATCGTTTATCAATCAAAAACTCGAGTCTCTCTTTTAATGATTCTATGCTTACCAATTCAAGTACATCTTTGGTAAATGCAACCATCAGAAGCATTTTGGCTTCCTCCTTAGCAATACCGCGTGCTTGCAAGTAAAACATTGCCTCATCGTCTAAGTGTCCTGTGGTTAAGCCGTGAGAGCACTTCACATCGTCGGCATAAATTTCGAGTTGTGGCTTAGCATACATCTTAGCGTCTGCCGATGCCAAAAGGTTGCGATTGGTTTGATAAGCCAATGTTTTTTGCGCATCTTTCTCCACCAATATCTTTCCGCAGAACACTCCTGTAGAGCGTTCCTGCAAAACATACTTAAACAGCTCATTGCTTGTACAATTGGGTGTGGCATGATCAAGAAATGCATAATTATCTACATGCTGACTCTTATCAGCTATAGCAAGCCCACCAATGGTAGCGTGTGCGTTTTCGCCCAACAGTCTAAACCTATAGTTGTTGCGCGTGTATCCATTGTGCAAAGTGATGTTATTTACAACCACATTAGATTCTCCTTGTTGCGCTGTGAACAAAGAGGAAAGACGAGTTACTTTCACGGAGTTTTCTTCCAACTCATAAAAGTTGATCTCCGAAGTTTCACTGGCAAAAATTTCTGTTACTTGTGTCACCACAAAATGCACATCATCAACTGCATGGTCGCAAACCAATAGTTTTGCTTTGGCTCCCTCCTCTGCAATAATAAGAATGCGTCGGTTGACACTCAAATCCACTCCACCACGCAAAATATTGATAAGTTGCAAGGGTTTGTCAATCTCCACCCCCTTTGGAATGTATAGCACAAAACCATCAGGCGCAAACATAGTGTTAAATGCCACTAAACCATTATCAGAATAGTCCACTCCTTGGCCATAATGTTTTTTGAAAACTTCTGAATGTGTTTTAGCAAACTCCTTCATGCCTCCAGCATAAACACCTTTGGGCAATCCTTCCACCTGATTGTTATTATCGTAGTATCTGTCGTTTACAAGAAAATGCAGATTGGTGGCCAAGTTCGGCACATCGCATTTAAAAGTATCGTAGGGATTTACAGGAATAGGTATGTCTCTAATATTCAATCCCAAATCGGCATCAAAAGCACGAGAAATATCGGAATGTTTGTATTCTTCTAATTTGGATGTTGGAAAACCTATTTCTTTAAAAGTTTCGAAAGCAGCATCACGTAGTTCATTCATCACGCCCACAGAACTGCTATCAATCTCATTTCTATATTGCTGAAATAGGTCTATATATTGTTGTTCAGTCATTTTTTTTAATATCTAAATATGCTCATTTATTAGATAATGAAGCATAGTTACTTCTTCAAATTTAAATACACAAAGGTGTATGGTTAGAAAGATTACTCTTCCAACCAGTCATATCCTCTCTCCTCAAGTTCAAGCGCAAGTTCTGGCCCAGCACTTTTCACTATTACCCCATTTTGGAGCACGTGTACAAAATCGGGTTTAATATATTCTAATAAACGTTGGTAGTGAGTGATAAGGATAGTTGCATTTTCGGGTGAGCGTAGTTTGTTAACTCCAGCAGCCACCACACGCAATGCATCAATATCGAGCCCAGAGTCTGTTTCGTCAAGAATAGAGAGTTTTGGATTGAGCATTGCCATCTGAAAAATTTCATTACGCTTCTTTTCTCCTCCCGAGAAACCTTCGTTTACAGAACGGCTCACCA
>CAYTJC010000081.1:0-7533 GCA_964437875.1 uncultured Dysgonomonadaceae bacterium | reverse complement strand
TAATCGTCGAAAAAACCAATGTGCCCCCCAACACCTAAATAATAATCAAATCCTGGTGCATTGGGCAGTGGGTTTTGCCATTCGTAAAGTCCCGTAATAATGACACCATCCCAGCGGAAGTTTAGTATTCCCTCCACGGCATTGTGTGGGTTTAAAAAATGCTTTACGGTGAGTCCGTTAAAAAATCCAACGCGCGCACCAATTCCAGTTTTGTAGTTTTGTGCACTTATGGATGAGGTGACTGCAATCAGAAGTGTTGCTATTATAAATGTTTTGAGTTTCATAAGAGTAACTGTTTTAGTTTTATATGCTCGTATGTGTGGTGCTTTTTTGTTGTTATATTCGTTAAACAATGATGGAGGAAAAAAGTTTGTTAAATGGAATTTATAATAAAATTAGTGAGGTGTGGGTGTGGATGTGGGGGTGTGTGAGTATTGTCATTCTGACCAGCGGGAAGAATCTATTTGATTATTCTAGGCATATTAACCCGATTCCTCACTACCTGCCTATGATATGTTTTATTTGCAACATGCTGAATTATATCAGTCCTTCGGACCTCCCACTTGGCCTATTTTATTTCGCATGACTCACACCTCACACCCCATACCTCATACCTCATACCCCATACCTCAACACCCTTATCTGATATTAAATCTGAAGCTCAGTCCAAGTCCATCGGCCCAGATATGGTTGTCGCCAATGAAGTTGAAGGCAGGCTTGTAGTCTAAGGCGATGGTGAAAGGAGCTGTGGGGAAGGTATATTCTATACCCGCCAGCACATCTACCCCTGCTACCACTGAGTCGTCTTTGTCCCATTTATAGTTGTTGAAAAAACCAATGTGCGCACCTACTCCTAAGAAATAGTCGAAACCAGGAGCAGCGGGTATTGGTTTTTGCCATTCATACAATCCTGTCACTATCACTCCATCCCACCGGAAGTTGACGATACCTTCTATGGCATTGTTGGGCGATACAAAAGTTTTTGCCGAAACTCCGTTGAAGAAACCTACCCGTGCACCAATTCCTGTTTTGTAGTGTTGTGCACTTATTGTTGATACGCATGCAAGCAGAATGGTTGCAATTAAAAAAGTTTTACATTTCATAAGTCGTTGTGTTTAGTTATAGGGTGCAAAATAACTACCTTTTATTAACATTACCAAGTGGAGTCAAAAAAAACCGTGTCCTATAATAAATATAGAACACGGTTTTCAGAAAATATTGTGAGTCTTATACGCTCCTTTTTGTATTGCTCAGCTTAGTTGATGTTGAATCGAAGACTCAATCCCAATCCATCTGCCCACACATGTGTGTCTCCAATAAAGTTGAACGCGGGTTTATAGTCGAGAGCTATTGAGAAGGGCGCTGTGGGGAAGGTATATTCTAATCCTACCACTAAGTCTGCGCCAAATACTGTAGATTGATCATGATCCCATTTGTATTTGTCGAAAAAACCAATGTGAGCTCCAAGACCTAAGTAATAGTCTAAACCGGGGGCGCTACGAATTGGTTGTTGCCATTCGTACAAACCAGTCACAACAGCACCGCCCCAGCGGAAGTTTACAATACCCTCGAGGGCATTGCTAGGCGAGAGAAAGTGTTTTACAGTTACTCCATTAAAAAAACCTACGCGTGCACCAATTCCGGTTTTGTAATTTTGTGCACTAATGCTTGCAGTGGATACGAGCAGCAGGGCTGCGAATAAAATTGTTTTAATTTTCATATTGCTAAATCTTTTATTTTTTATTTCTGTTACATAGTTATTAACAGGCAATGAGCTAAAAAGTTTTTTTTTTGTTGTAGTATGGCTGTTGATAACAATGGTGGGCTATTTGTTTTTAGACCTGTGGATTGTTGATAACATTAAAACGAATTGGTTTTCTCTATTTGCATTTAGGTCTTGAAATGCAAATAGTAAAAAGCAATCTCTGACCAATGGCACAAAAAATTAAAAATGCATTAAAGATTTGCTTTACTTAATGACATTGGAGCAGTGTCTCCAATTAAAACTACGCTATTTTTTGACTCTTAGATAAGATGAGAATCAGTAAAATTTTGTAGTTTTGTATCCATCAATATAAAAAAAATGGGCAAAATAAATTTAAACGTATCTAAGAAAGTACTCAAAACTCTTTTCCCTCTCGTATTGGGGGTGGTGGTTTTGTGGCTACTCTACAGAGATACAGATATGGCCCATTTGTGGCAAATAACCAAATCGGCCAACTTCATTATCATTGCCTATTCGCTTTTGTTTGGTTTGGGGGGCAATATATTCAGGGCTTTGCGGTGGGAGCTAACCATACAGTCTGTGGGTTACTATCCCAAACGTATGAGTTTGATATATGCTGTGATGGGCAACTATGCCGTTAACTTTGTGTTGCCCCGTGCGGGTGAGGTGTGGCGTTGCGGTGTGATTACCAAATATGACAAGGTTCCTTTTTCCACCACTTTTGGCACACTCATAGTTGATAGATTTTTTGATGTGGTGGCCATGGGCTTTATTATGGTGCTCTCTTTGCTGCTCGACTATAAGTTCTTTTTTGCCTACTTCCAAACCAATCCGGCTGTGGGCCAAAGTGTGGTCACTACATTTAGCTCCTTTTGGTTTTATGCCATCATTATTTTCTTTTTCATGGTGGTGTATGCAGTGTTTAGGTTTTTACCCAATTTTTTTCTGATTAAGAAAGTGAAGCTTTTTTATTACGGAATGAAGAGAGACATCCTCACTGTGTGGAAGATGAAACAGAAAGGACTGTTTGTTTTGTACACCTTTTTGTGTTGGTTTGGATATTACCTCTATTTTTATCTCTGCTTTTATGCATTTGGTTTTACGGAACATTTGGGGCCTGTGGCCGGACTGATAGTTTTTGCAATGAGTAGCTTAGGAGTAGCTGCACCCACACAGGGCGGAATTGGAGCATGGCACTTTATGGTGATAACTTCGCTGTTGGTTTACGGTGTAAGTTGGGAACAAGGAAGTGCATTTGCAGGAGCTATTTTCACGATTCAGTCGGCTTGGCTCATTTTAATAGGAATTTTCAGTATATTTGCAATACAGTATGTAAAGAGAGATTTGCCCGAAACGGCTGATCTTACAAATTCAGAAACGAACAACTAGAAAATCATATAAAATTTAATTAGTATGTCAACATCACCTATTTTAGACTTAAATCCGAAAAACGTTTGGAAACACTTTTATGCTCTCACCCGCATACCACGTCCCACAGGACAAATGGATGAAGTGTCGGAATATGTAAAGAAAATTGGAAACGACCGCAATCTTGAGGTAAGGCAAGACAAAGTGGGCAATGTGGTAATTATAAAACCTGCTTCTAAGGGTTATGAAGGCAAGCCTGCCGTTATATTGCAAGCTCACCTTGATATGGTTCCTCAGAAAAACAGTGATGTTAATCATGATTTCACGAAAGACCCTATTGATGCTTTTATACACGACGATGTTGTGAAAGCACGCTCAACTACATTGGGTGCTGATAACGGTATTGGTGTGGCTATGATATTGGCACTAATGGAAGACGATTCACTAGAGCATCCAGAAATTGAAGGCCTTTTCACCATTGATGAAGAAGAGGGTATGGATGGAGCTTTTGGTCTTGAAGAGGGTTTTGTGAAAGGAAAGTATATGCTTAATCTTGACACCGAGGAGGATGGTGAACTTTGCATTGGTTGTGCTGGGGGTGCCGACATGAACATAACCTTTGGTTACAAAGATGATGAAGTGATTGCTCCTGGTGATGTGGCTGTGAAACTAAGCCTTACTGGGCTAAAGGGTGGACACTCTGGTGCAGAAATAGAGTTGGGCCGCGGAAATGCCAACAAAATAATGAATCGCTTTCTGAAAGAGATTGTGAGAAACTACGAGGCTCGTTTGGCTAGTGTAAACGGTGGTACGTTGCGCAATGCTATTCCACGTGAATCATTTGCAGTGGTAACCGTGCCAGAGCAGCTAGTGGACGACTTGCTAGACTTAGTGAAAGAGTACGAAAAACTTTTCAGAGTTGAGTTTGCAGGTATTGAAGAGTCTATCAGTTTTAAAGCAGAAAAGACAGACTTGCCTAAAGCGCTTATTCCGGAAGAGGTGCAAGACGACCTCATCAACGCAGTTGAGGGATGTCCTAATGGTGTAATTAGTATGTTGGCTGAATTTCCCGACACAGTAGAGAGTTCATTGAACCTAGCTATGGTGCAATCTTTCCCCGAGAAAACAGAGGTGAAGCTATTGGTGCGCAGTTCGTCTGAAAGTCGCAAGGCTTGGGTATGTTCATCTGTAGAGAGTGTTTTCTTATTGGCTGGTGCCAATGTAAAGATTGAAAATGAATATCCAGGATGGCAACCCAATGCCAACTCGCCACTGTTAAGCACAATGGAGAAGATATATGTAGAAAAATATGGCGACAGACCTCATGTAAATGTAATTCATGCTGGTTTGGAGTGTGGCATTATCCAATCTAATGTAAACAAAGATTTAGATATTGTTTCATTTGGTCCTACCATTCGTGGTGCTCATTCGCCCGAAGAGCGTGTGGATATTGCAGCAGTTGCAAAATCGTATGAATACATGCTAGCCATTCTTAAAGAATTAGACTAAACTATATTAAACAATTGAAGATGTTCGGTAGGAAAGGATGCTAATAGACTTTTTTTATTACTGAACATCTTTTTTTTCATTGCCTATATGAATAATACTTTAATTGTGTATGCCTCGCGACACGGTACAACTGCTCAGTATGCAAGAAAACTATTTGAGCTTCTGGATATAAATGTTGATATCTGCTCTTTGGCTGAGCGAAAGGGCTCTATGCCACCTTTGGATAACTATAACACCATTGTTATAGGTGGATCTATACATTATGGGAAAAACAACAAGGAGATTGTCAATTTCACTAACAGTAATATTGAAATACTCAAAACCAAACGTTTGGGACTATTTGTTACTAGCTTCTACGAAGGTGATAGGGCTTTGAAGCAGTTGCAAAATGCTTATCCTAAAGAGTTGCTTGATATAGCAGTGGTTGCAGACTATTTTGATGGTGAGTTGCTGTTTCCAAAAATGAATTTTTGGGAAAAACAAGTAGCAAAAATTGTGCTCAAAGCTGATGAGGTGGGTCCTCTTATTTCAAAGTCTAAAATTACAGAATTCGCTAACAAACTCAATCAGTAATATGAAGTTTAAAAACAAAAGACATATCGTTATTCCTGCTGCCATTGTTGTATATACTATTGTAATGGGGATTTACTTTCTGAATAAAAGCTATTCGCCAGAAACTAGAGATTCATTCTTTTTAGTAATAGGTGTAAACTTGGCTTTGGCTGTTGCACTCTATTTTATTTTGAAGAAAAGAGAGGGTTATCGCAATGATAGTAAAAAAAATAAACCTCAATAAAATTTAGAAAAAGGTTCGATTAGGTGAATGCACATAAAGAGACAGTTTACGCTTTTAATTAATTTCAATATGAAAAGATTTCTACTAGTTTTTATTCTTCTTGCCAACTTGGTATTTGCATTTGGTCAAAAGAACATGCTCAAAGAGTTTGCCGATAAAGAGGGGATAGCAACCAAGGCTGTTTCGAAAAGCATGATGGCGCTCTTGCCAATTGACTTTGTATCCGGAAATACCGACATGCAAGCTTTATTAGATAAAGTGAGTTCTACAAATGTTTACTTCACACCTGACAAGGAGGCTTCGGAGAACCTCTTGACGTTTACAAAAAATCTGATGCAGGGTGCCTCTTATCAAAAAATGAGTGAAACAGAAACAACAAAAAAAGAAGAAAGGGTAGATGCTTCTCTCCAAAGCTATATCAAGAAAGAGGGAGATAAGGTTACTGAATTAATCGTAACTGTGAAAGTTGGAGAAACTATGAGTTCTGTTATGCAGATGTTTCTGACAGATTTCACGATGACGGATTTGAAAAAACTTGAAAAACAGAAGTAGCGATTACGCATCTATTTGACTGTCTTTAATACAAAACGATTGTGAGATTTATTTCAAGCTGTCGTTTTTTTTTATTTAAATCAATTCTAGTTCCTTTGAGATGAAGCAAAACATCCGTATTTTTGATTCTAATAAAAACACTTGATATGCGGTATCTGATTATAGTACTATTAATTGCTCAATTTCAACTTGCTATTAGCCAAAACAAAACAAGTAGTTTCAAGTTCAGGGTTTATCTAGCAGATAAGAATATAAATGATTTTGATAGGGTTAATCC
Source organism: uncultured Dysgonomonadaceae bacterium (assembly GCA_964437875.1). Lineage (GTDB taxonomy): Bacteria > Bacteroidota > Bacteroidia > Bacteroidales > Dysgonomonadaceae > UBA2632. The sequence goes on along the minus strand of CAYTJC010000081.1, from coordinate 1,305 downwards.
TAACACTTATCTCTCGAAAAAAGCCTTAGACAGAAGAAGTCAGGAGGGGGTGGATATAGATTCAACAGACTATCCTCTTTCTATAAGCTACAAAGAGATTATTGACCAATTAGGGGTGATCATCGTTGCAGAGAGCAAATGGTTCAACACCTTGGTGGTGCAATGTGCCGATAGCTTAAAAATAAAAGAGCTTGAAGCCATCAGTTTTATTGACTCTGTAAAGTATGTATGGCGTGGGAATCCTGCCAAAGATGATGAAAGGATGCGTACCCGACTAGGGGCCACTGATTGTAGCACTGATACGCTTCATGATAGTTGGTTTGGTGTGTCGGCCCCACAATTCGAGATGCACAATGCACACTATATGCTCAATGCGGGTTTCCGTGGAAAGGGAGTACACATAGCTGTTATAGATGGCGGTTTTAACAATGTGGATGTGATTCCAGCGTTTGCACATTCTCATGTTTCGGGGTTCAAGAACTTTGTAGCCGATGGTGCCGTCTTTTCTTCCATTGACCATGGTACAAGAGTGTTCTCTACCATGGCTCTCAATTTGCCCTACAAAGTAATGGGGAGCGCTCCCGAATCATCTTACCTCCTATTACGTTCGGAAGATGAAAGAAGCGAATTTCCCGTTGAGGAAGATTATTGGATAGCTGCTATTGAATATGCCGATAGTGTAGGGGTGCGACTCGTGAATACTTCTTTGGGATATAGCCAGTTTGATGACGCTACACTCAACTATACACACAAAGAGCTCACAGGTGAAACCTCGCTTATTTCGCGTGCAAGCAATATGGCCTTCAATAAGGGAATGCTGATAGTGGGAAGTGCTGGAAATGAAGGCAACAAGCCTTGGGGGAAAATTACTGTGCCGGGAGATTCTAAAAAGATGCTCACTGTAGGTGCTATATCGCGAGATAGCACGATTGTCTCATTTAGCTCTAGGGGTCCCACGGCCGATGGGCGGATAAAACCAGATTTTGTGTCAATTGGAAGGGCTGCAGTAACTATTGGTCAAACAGGGGCAATAGGTAGAGACAATGGCACTTCGTTCTCTTCTCCTTTTTTGGTGGGACTCATTGGCTCTTTGTGGTCGGTAAACCCAGCGTTGAATCGCAATGACCTTATTGACATTGTGCGCCGATCTGCAAATCAGTATCACAGTCCAGACTCTATTTTTGGGTATGGCATCCCTGATTTTAAAATAGCTTATGGTGAGGTGCTAAAAACTTTGAAACAAGAGCAAGATAGCGTTGTTACAGATTTGATGAATGTATCTAAAACGGATGATGGAATTGTGAA